>JAYTYG010000276.1:0-5774 GCA_043742585.1 Spartobacteria bacterium | reverse complement strand
GCACTCCCGGCGGCCCGATCGGCCCCAACGCCACTCTCATCTTTGAAGTCGAGTTACTCAAAGTAAAGTAACTCACTCCTAGCACTCCTACGGCGCGTTCCTCGTTCTATCCGGGGAACGCGCCTTTTTGTAACGCAGAGGCGCAGAGAGTCTGACTGAGGCGTCGCCGGCGAAGACTCCCGCGCCAGTGTCGCAGCGAGTCTGATTGAGCCGAACCCCGAGTGAAGAGTCCCTCGCAACAACGCAGACATGCAGACAACCGAAAGTCGACGCCCAAGCAACTCCCACTTCTCTGCGTCTCTGCGCCTCTGCGTTACATAATGCCGCTCGGCGTTACCCGATCCAGAGCGTTTGCGCCCCGAACTCCGCTGGCAAATCCGGCAATGCCGCCTCAGAATGAAAACGCACAGCGCGCCTAGTGGTTTGAAGACAAAACCTCGCGATGGATTCCAGCGTGCGCCGATTCATCCGCGCGCAATTGGTGGAAAGCAGCAACTTGGCTTGAGGCGCAGCCACTTCCAGCGCCGATAACAATAACTCCTCAAAGTCGTTCTCCACTTGAAAGCGGCGCCCCTTGTTCCCGCGCGAAAAAGTGGGCGGATCCAGAATAATCACGTCGAAGAGCTCCCCTTTTCTGGCCAACCGAGGCAACAGATCCAGCACGTCATCGGCATAGAACCGATGCCCAGACGACAGGCCGATCCCATTTAAACCGAAGTTCTCGCGACCGCGATCGATCGATTTCTTGGAAAGATCCACGCTGGTGGTTTGCGCGCCCACCAAAGCGGCCGCGACCGAAAACGAACAGGTGTAAGCGAACGTATTTAACAGTTTCTTAACACCCCAACGCCGGAGCAACGCCCGATTGGCCCTTTGATCAATAAACAAACCCGCCGAGTAACCCGCCCCGAAATCCAGGCCGAACTTCATCCCGTTCTCCTCCACCACGGTCTCCAGGGACAAACTGGCATCCCCCTCTAAAAGCACCGCCGCCACGCGCTCCTCATTCTGGCGGGGAATCAACTTACCAAACACGCGCCGACACTTGAGTTGGTGGGTCTCCAGAAAGCCCGGCAACTCCTCCAGCACTAAGTCGCGGGACACCTCATCTTTATAAGAAACCAAGAGATCCTCTCCAAACCGCTCGATCCACACAAAGTCGCTCGAGTAAAGCCGATGCGCATTCGTGCCTGTGGAGTTAAATTGCAATAACAGCGAGCCGCAAATCCACTGTTGATGCGGTGCTCCGGGTGTGGGAATAAATGAAGAACGGCTCAAAGTATAGACTACCAGAACTGATTGCATCGCCCTTTGGGTTCAAGTAGTTTCGCCCACTTTTTTCCTCCCCCGATTCTCCCTCCCCGATTCCCTTCCCGATTCCCTTCCCGATCCCCTCCCTGATTTATGCGGCAGACCTCTGTTACTCTCTTAGCTCTCTTAGCCCTCGGCCTCGGCTCTGTTCGCGCCGAATCAACCGATCCCAGTGATCACTTTCTTACCGCTTATCTCACCTGCCAAAAAGGCGAGAAAAGCGAGGCGGCAGGGAACTTCACCGGCGCCATGCAGAGTTATAAACAAGCCGTAGCTGAATGCGACAGCATAAGCGAACGCTGGCCAACATGGAGTCCGCAGATCGTAAAACACCGTCGTGAGATCGCATTTGACGCCGTTAATAGAATTAAACCCAAGGTCGGGCGCCCGGGCGATAAACCAAACGACACCGATCTCGAAGGACCGTTACCCAATACCGCTGCCGAACCCTCCCTTACCCCGGACGAAATCCCAGCGCCGGAGCGTCCCAGCCGCAAGCCCGAACAGCGCGCCCCGGCGCCGATGGCCAGCGCCGATCCCATTCGCGAAATCCAGAACCGCTTGGAATCACTGCAAACCGATCTCGCCAGCACCAAAAACAAACTTCAACAGGTCACCAGCGAAAAAGAGGATTTAGCGAAACGCTATGAGGAGACGGTCAAGGAGGCCGAGAAATCGGTTAAAATGCAGGCCAAACTTCAAACTCGGGCCGATCGGGCAGAAGAAGCCCTGCTAAAATCCGAATCGGATGGAGCCAAATCCTCGGACGCCACCAAGGCGCTCCGGGCTGAAGTTGACGCGGCTAAAAAGGAGCTTCGCAACTTGCAGATTGATCGCGAAGCCGGCGAGGAGCTTCGCCAGCAAATGGCCGATCGCCTCGCTGCGGCCCGGAAAAAAGGCGAGCAAGTCTCCGCGGAACTCGATGCCGCCAAGAAAGCCAGCGCTGAAACCCCGGCTAAAATCGCCGAGATGCAAAAGCAAATCGACAAGGCCCTCAAAGAAAAAGGCGATGTGGGCACCAAGCTGACCAAGAGCGAGGAGAGCCTCAAGAAAGTGACCGATGAGCGCAATGTGGCCATGGCCCAGGTCGAGAAACTCAAGGATGCACAAAAGCAAATCGACAAGCTTCTGAGCGACAACACTTCGCTCATGGCCAAGCTCGGCGAATCCGAGAAACTCATCACCCAGTTTAAAGCCGACGGCGTCAACAAAGACGCCCAGCTCGCCAGCCTCAAAAAAGACGTCACCAGCGCCAAACAACAACTCAGCGACACCCAAAAGCAGAGCGCCACTTATCAGCAGCAGATGTCCGATCTCCACGCCAAGCTGGAGACGCAATCCAAGGATCTGGCGACCATCAAGACCGACGCCACCACCGGCCTCGCGGAACGCAAAAAGCTCGGGGAAGAAAACGAAGTGCTCCGCAGCATCGTGGTCAGGGAGATGAAAGAACAAGCCCGGCGCGACCAAACCAAGAAGCTGGTTTTGGGCGAACTCACGAAACTCGAAGTGCAATCGCGCACCCTGCTGCAACGCATCGATTTACTCGGACAACCGATCATTAAACTCACCGATAAAGAGCGTAAACTTTTCAAGAAACCACTGATCGAAATCAGCGAGGCCGAGATCTCCATCGCCGCGCCGAAAGATCCCGTCATCGATCCCAGCGCACCGCCCACCGCAGCATCGGCTGAGCCCACGGCGACCGAGCCCAACGAGACAGCGGCCCCGGCACAGGCCGCCCCTGACAGCAACCAACCGTCCAGCACGCCCCCTGTGGTGCAGGAACAGCCAGCCAAAGCAGTCGATACCAAGGAGCCCGTCAAAGCCGACTCAGCCAAGGCCGACCCAGAGGAGGACAGCAAGCCCGACAGCAAAGCCGCCAATAAGCCTGCAGAGAAAGCTGCGGGCAAAGATGGCGGCCCGACAGTGAGCACGAATGTCGTGCCGAATGTTCCGCCGGAACTCCTCGGGCTGGCCAACGAGGGCAAGGAACTCTTTGAACGCGGCCAGTATCGCGACGCGGAAAAGACCTACGAAAAAATCTTAGCCAAGGCGCCTAACAACCTCTACGCGCTTAGCAACTTGGGCGTCGTCCGATTCCGCAGCGGCAAACTCAAACTCGCCGAGGAAGCGTTTAAGAAAGCCATCGCCATCGCGCCCGAAGACGGGTTTAGCCATTGCACGCTGGGGATCATCTACTACAGCACGAAGAATTTCGACGAAGCCGTCAACACGCTCACCAAGGCCATCCAGATCCAACCCAAAAACGCCACCGCGCACAACTACCTCGGTATCACCGCCAGCGAGAAGGGCTGGCAGGAAGCCGCCCATAAAGAACTCGAAACAGCCACCGCGCTCGACCCCAACTACGCCGACGCGTTTTTCAACCTTGCCGTGGTCTATGCCACCCAGCATCCGCCCAATAGAGAAGCCGCGCGCAAAAACTATAAGCGCGCCACCGAACTCGGCGCAGAGCCCGACAAGAGCTTGGACCAGCTCCTCAAATAAAGGCCCGGCGAAGGCGGGGAAAAGCGGCTGATGCGCCTAATGCGATTTTCACTTTCGAGGCGCGTCTCCCCGGCAGTCCCCGTCGCCAGCCGAGCGTTTAAAAAAGCTGCCTATTTCCACTTTGTTAAGTGGGGTAACAGGAAGAGGACAGGGTGAGCCTGCGAATTCTCATCATTCATACTTCATAACTTCCCCTTCGACCGGCCCGCGCACTATCCGGCCCTTCTGAATCTCTGCGGCACTGCGTTAAATCCTCAAGAATCGAGATGCGATCACCGAATATTTACAAACGCAACAAAGTAGAACTATTCAAAGGCCCGCAGCCATTAGCAATATCGCGGCCCATTTGTTAGTCTGCGTCGCCGCGATTCTGCGTTAACTCCTTATTCCATCGGCATTCGGCTCGGCGCATTGGAATGAAATCCGCCACAATGGCGGAAATGACAGGAGTCGCCCCCTATTCGTTCAGAAAAACTCACCGCAGCCGCACCGCACCAACTGAAGGGCTGCCCTTGCAGGAGAATCCATGCGCTTCTAAACGCTTTCGGACGCTGCCTTCTTTGTGCTCACTGTGTTCTCTGCGGCTATCAATCCGGGCGCGGTTTACGACATCAGCGTTCTCAAACTCGAACGCTCGAACGCCCCGCGCAACTCCTTGAGGCTCGCACGAGACAATGAACCGAACTTGTCGCTACGCCCTTCTAAAAAGTAACGCAACGCCGCCAGAAATACGCCGGACTGTTTGGCAATGGTAACCGGCACAGTCGCCGGGAACTCCGCGTCCAGTATCCACATAGATTGCTCCGACATGTTACTCAGCTCTTCAGCCCAACGCATGATCGTCTCGATCGCCGGCTCCGGATAACGCTGCCCAACGAACTCCAGGATCCCGGCGCGAGTCGGCACATTCAATAATAGCGCGAGAAAGAACCTGTGTTCCACTTCCGTAATCGCGCTCCGATACCCCGCAATGGTATCGCGCCAGACAATTTCGTCCAAGGTGGGCTCCACATAATTGGCCAGGGCCCCGTGTTTAGCCGCGAACACAGCCCACACCTCCTCCCAGCGCCCCTGCGCCCTGAGGCAACCCATGCCATTTTGTAAAATAAAGAAGCCGCGCTCGAAATCCAGATCCGCAAGCATCTCCACCACCAGATCTCCATAAGAAGGCTCCTCAATCTTCTCCAGCACATCAAGAAGCTGCTTGCGGCGTGTCGTCAGCGCGTCGTTGTAAAAAGGATCCACCGCCAAATGCGGCGGCAGATACGTAAACTGCGGGCCCGTTCCTGGATCCGTGTGGGTGCGGATCACCACGGTCAGAGACGGTGTATCCAGATGAAACAGCGAGTGGATATAATCGCCCCCGGAGACAATCGGCACGGTGCTGCCGACTTCCAGCAACTCGGTCGACTTTACCCGCAACGCACCCACGCGCAGATGCGCCGACACAGGCACGGGCTTTTCGAACTTAAACAGCGAGTGAATGCTCGACCCTTGCAGCACGTGAAACGCCCCGGAAAATTTATGCTGATGAATATCCGTGGTCCCCTCCAGCCAGAACAAGATCTGGATATAAAACCGAGGATCATCATAAACCACCAACTCAGGCTGACCAAACCCCGACTGAGTCTGAAACGCCTGCTCATCATTGAGCAGGAACTCTTTCACCAGGGCTGGTAAATCCACGTTATCCGAGGGCGGCCGCTCCTCCAGCGCACCCTTGGCAATCTCAGAAAATACAGCGAGCGCGAAATTCTGAGCCTTCCACCTAGCCAATACAGTCCGCCCAAGCTCCGTGAAAAAATGATTCATTAAAGACCTTTAAGGAAGTCCCACACCCCGACAAGAACGATTCGCGGCGCATCTGCGCAAGCCGAAGTGGACTAGTGCTTCTTCACGCGAGCTTTGTCGGGTAGCCGCAGTGGCACCATAAGTCCCATGCTTCTCATGAC
>JAYTYG010000275.1:0-2260 GCA_043742585.1 Spartobacteria bacterium | reverse complement strand
CCCCCAGTTTTCCCCAGAAAATGGCGGGCGCGGGTCGGCAGATTTTGAGCGCCCTCATTGTGCTGGGCGTCGTCTTGGCGCTTTGGGGCGCAATCCGGTGGCGCAGCGCGCCTCCGCCACCTGGCCCGATGCCGAAGCTGGTGTTTCCCGCCGCGCATTAACGCCATGCGCCTTTCCAGACCGCCGCGCGCCAAACCGCCCCGGTGCCAAGCCCCCGCCAATCCCGCGCTTAACCTCGCCTAAAACCCAAGCCACGCCCTTGGACCATTCCGAGCATCTCAACCAGCCCGTTGTCACTTACGCCAGCAAGGATTTCCTCCTGCTCCGGGTCGGGATGACCATCGAGGAAGCCCTCCGCGTGATTCGCGAAAAAGGCGTTGGCGAGCGGATCGTCTACTTTTACGTCAGCGACGAAAATGAGCGCCTGGTCGGAGTGATCCCCACGCGCCGCCTCCTGACCGCTCCGCTGGAGGCCCGGGTGCTGGAACAGATGATCGCACGCGTCGTGGCCATCCCCCAGACGGCCACGCTCATGGACGCCTGCGACATTTTCATTTTGCACAAATTCTTCGCCATCCCGGTGGTGGACGCACTGCGGCGCGTAGTCGGGGTGATTGATATCGGGGTGTTTACCCAGGAAGTGCTGGACCTGGGCGAACCTGAAAAGGTCGACGACGTGTTTGAAGCCATCGGGTTCCGGGTGTCGCAGGTCCGAGGCGCGTCGCCCTTCAAAGCGTTTCAATACCGCTTTCCATGGTTGCTGGCCACCATCGCCAGCGGCACGGCCGGCGCCCTTTTGGCCGGCCATTTTGAAGCCACCCTGGCCCGGGCTTTGGTGGTGTCGTTCTTTCTCGCGTTGGTCCTGGCGCTGGCCGAGTCCGTCAGCATCCAGTCCATGACGCTCACCCTGCAGGCTTTGCGCACCACCCAGCCCACCCGCCGCTGGTTCCTCGGCGCGGCCTGGCGCGAATTATATTCCGCGCTGCTGCTGGGCGGAGGCTGCGGAGGCGTGGTCTTTGTCATCGTCGAACTCTGGCAACGAGCGCTGCCCTCGGCCCTGGTCATTGGCGGGAGCGTGGCGGGCTCAGTGGTGATCGCCTCGCTGGCTGGCCTGGGCGTGCCGGCGCTGCTGCACGCTTTGAAATGGGATCCGAAGATCGCCGCAGGCCCGATGACGCTGGCCGTGACGGATGTAGCCACGTTGTCCCTCTACTTTTCGTTGGCCAGTTGGGCCCTTTAAACATTTCAATCCTCGGAGTTCGGGTTGAATTCACCAGCGCTTTGCCATATCAGCGGCACGGCTTCGGCCCTGGCTACAACTCCGACATCCGTCTCTCAATTTTTATGACTCCCTCCCTCGTGATTGCGCCCTCCCTTCTCGCCTGCGACTTTGGCCGACTCCATGAGGAAGTGCGCCGCGCAGAGGCGGCCGGCGCGGACTGGCTGCATCTGGACGTGATGGATGGTCATTTTGTGGATAATATCTCCTTCGGCTCGGCCTTTGTGGATGCCGCAGCCAAGGCCACGGCGATGCCCATCGACGTGCATTTGATGGTGTCCCGGCCCGATCATTATTTTCCCCGCTACCTGCCCAGCGCCCGGCACATCACGGTCCACGTCGAGGCCGATCATGATGTGCGCCAAACGCTGGCCGCCATCCACGCGGCGGGCTGCACGGCTGGGCTCTCGCTCAAACCCGGCACGGACTTCGAGCTCATGCTCCCGTATCTGGATCAAATCGATTTGCTTTTGGTTATGACCGTCGAGCCCGGTTTTGGCGGGCAACCGTTCATGCCGGATATGATGGCCAAGGTCCAAGCCGCCGCCGAGGCGCGGACCCGTCTGGGCCTGAAGTATCGGATCCAGGTGGATGGCGGCATCAACGCGGTCACCGGCGCTCTCGCCGTGGCCAGCGGCGCAGATACGCTGGTGGTCGGGACTTACGCTTTTGGCGCGCCGGATATGGCGGCGGCGATTGGCAGGCTGCGGTTGGGGTGAGGGGGGGGCGGCGGGCGCATCTCCGATTCTTTACAAGCTCAGCTCCAAAGGCGCCCGAAGTATGAAGTATGAAGTATGAAGTATGAGGGATGAGGATTCGGAGCTCGCTGGTGGCGTTAGTCCCGAAGGAGTCTCTTTCTTCATACTTCATAATTTATCCTTCATCCTAAAAGCGGCGATGGAGTTGTGTGGATTCATGCGTAACCGGCTGCTTTAGTGGGACATGCAACAAATGCAGCCCCCTATTTGCACTCACCCTGCG
>JAYTYG010000274.1:0-2652 GCA_043742585.1 Spartobacteria bacterium | reverse complement strand
TGAAGATCCGGGCGGAACTTGATCAAGGCATCTACCCAATCGGGAGAAAAGTGAGGGATGAGGACATGGACGCACTCCGCATTACGCGAGACCCATTTCAACCAAATTGGAATTATTCACTCGCCCCATAAATGAGACATTTATTTTTGCGCGACTCCTAAGCAGTGCATCTCGAATCTGTTTTGCTTCAGAGTATCCTGCTCGCTCAAGGGCACGTACCGTCCGCACCCAAAGTCCAGCCAGCGACCCGCTCTGCACCAAACGTTTTTTCCCATGGTCGGATTTGAATGAAGTCATAGACGCACAAGCGAAAACAAGGGCCTCACGCTGGCACCATTGGATTCCACACCTGCTCAAACCCAAAGCTATTGAAGTGCCTGACGTTGGCGGTGGCAAAGTGGGTGACGCCGTGGTGGCGGAGGGTGAAAGCCAAGCGGGCGTCGATAATGTGGCGGAAGCCGGTGGTGGTTTTGGCGGCCCAGTTCCAGAGCGGCTTGCCGACATCGGGTTCATAGTCGCCCAACTCCCACGTGGGATTGGCGCGCAGGGCGTCACAAAAGGCCGTGGCGGCTTTGGCCGACTTGGGCTTCTTAAAAACGGCGGGATTGCGGAGCTGCATGTAAAGCTCCACCAGCACTAGCCCGCACAGCAGAAAACGTTTCCCGGCGATCTCTTCCTCGAAAAATGCGCGGGCTGCTTCGTGATGCGGTGAATCGGGATTGGCCGCGTAAAGAAAGAGGTTCGTGTCAGCGGAAAGGATCATGAACCGGAGCGCTGGAGGATGGCATCGGCTTCAGGCCTCGAGTTGACGGCGTCGTCAAGGAAGTCGCCGCCACAATCGATGGTGGGAAAACGCCAGGCCTTATTGGCCGCTGGCTGCTCGGGGAAGCGGGCGACGAAGTGTTCCGCTGCTTTGCGCATGACCTCCGAAAGCGACCAATCCTGGCGCTCGGCGATCTGTTTGAGCCGGTGATAGAGCGGTTCGGGAAACTGAATCTGCGTGCGTGTCATGATGCGTTTTATACATCATTTATGCGGCGATGTCAATTTGATGGCAACGGTCTGAAGTCCGGCTCCCTCAGATCGTGTCCGAATTTGTTGATCGATGGATCAACCGCTAACCCTGACGCAGGAGCTAACTGCGGGGCTGTTGAGATCTAAACACGACAGTCAGTCCGCCGCCGCAGGCAGCGCGCCTGTCACGTGGTCTGCTCAGAGCCGCACACCACGCGCCAGTCACGCTTCCTGCTTGCTCAGTTTTTCGCATAGCAACCTTCCCTTTCACCCCGCAGTCGCTCAGCGTGGACGGTTAGCCGTGAAGAAGCCGCTCGTCATCGCTATCGTTTCCATTCTGCTTTTGGGAGTCATCGGCGTTGTCGTATTTCTTCGACCTCCGTCGCTTCAGTCGAGTGCTCGCCGTGCTTGGAAGGAGAAGAACATTGCTGACGTTTCTGCGCGCGTTGCCGATCCCGCGTGGCCGACCAACGAATTCGCACGCCTCAAGCTTCAGAGCACTAATGATGTGAGTGATGATGCCAGTTGGCTTTCGGAGCACATCATATTGACGCGGAAGGGTGAGTGGCTGGCATATGCCAACAGTTGCCAGAAGCAGGACGGACGCATTCCTGACATTTTTCTGACGCGAGGATCGGATGGACACTGGTATTACTCCACGTATCATTTCTGTATTGGGATGGTTGTATTACGGATGGATGAGCTGCCAGAGGATTTGGTCGCATTCGCCAAGACTTACTTTTTGCAGACGTTTGACGGGCAGTCCGACGACTGCCTCCAGAAGACATGGCCACCGAGATCCAGATGACCGACACGCCTAACCCTGAAGTTTCGTTTCGGCGCAGCCCGAAATGAAACTGACTGTTGAACAAGCCCGGTTTTAGCTGATAGCGTTCGCTATATATAGATAGCTTTCCAAACCCTTTATTAATGCGGGTTCCCGTCGATTTGACGGAATCGGCATTGGGCGAGAAAGCCTCCCGGCCTTGATGCTCTGCCGCGAATGCGGTTGAGCATCAAGCATCCGGATAAATTGCGCGCATTTTGGAGCTCGTAATAAGCCTGCGCTCGTCCTCACTGGCCCGATAAATCGAATTCTGTGACTGTCTGCTAGCTGTATAGACACGGGGGCGCGCTCCTCGGATTGCTCAAAGCAAAACCGGACGCTTCGTATGATAGCTAATTCATCGCCGAAGAATCTGTCTGCGCAGCGGCGGACCGAGCATCGACGGCGGCTTGGCTATCAACACCAGCGCCGCGCCACAGCACATCGACGACGCCGGTTCCTGTATGATTGGCTGCGGATTTCGATACGCACGCATACCCAGCAGATAGCGCACACGCAGGAATGCCTTGCCCGCCGCAGCTGCAAGCCAACCGTAGTGACGCATTCACAGCAACCCCAGGGCTTAAGCATCTAAAATGATCATTGGAAAGTGCAGATATTCGCGGAAGCCGATGCTGGCAAAGTATTTACGCCAAAGGCGTTACGCCCTACAGCCCAGGGTTGCGAGGAACGAGCTACCCTAGGTACCGGCGTAAAAGAGAATCCAACCCCAACGTGGGTTGCGCCCAAGATCGTCCTTTGGCTGAACCGCGTTGCGGTTCGATCCGCTCTGGTTTAGTTCCCAGGGTAGG
>JAYTYG010000273.1:0-2891 GCA_043742585.1 Spartobacteria bacterium | reverse complement strand
ACCCGCGTTGGGGTTGGATTCTCTCCGTCGACGGTTCCCAGGGTAGCTCGTTCCTCGCAACCCTGGGCTGGAGGGCGTAACACCTTTGGCGTAGATGCTTTGCCTCGAGCGATTGATGGGAGGATCTGCACTTTCCAATAATTATTTGAGAGGCGTAAGCCCTAACACGAAGCACCTCCGCAGCGCTCACGGCCGCAGCACCTCGACGATGCGCGCCAGCTCCACGTCGCCGTCCCCCAGCAACACGTTGCAGCGGCCATAGAATTCAACCGCTTCAGGCGCGGCGAAATACGCCCGCAAAATCGGGTCCCCACCGAGCCGGATAAACGCCAGGGGCTGGCTGCGATAACTGATGCCAAAACGGTTCAACAAGCCGCCCAACGGCAAGCGCGCCTGCACAATCAAATCCCGGAGTTCACCGGCAAAAGCCTCCAGCCGAATCTCGATCGCCCCGTATTCCACAGGCACACCAGCCCCGGAAACATACAGCGCCACCTCGCGCCGATACACCCCGGGGGTATGTTCGCAGTGCAGACATTCCAGCGCAATCTCCCCGCCATGAAAGGCTTCCAGCCTCGATGTCATATCGCCAGTATGCACCAACAGCCGCCGGTAAGGCTCCGGCAACTGCTCGCCCTCGACTAACTCGTATACAGGCATCGCGACCCCGGCCCGACACCGAAACAGCGTCAAGGGATATAGACAATCGATGTCAGGCGACCCCGCGCTCATGTGTAGCGGGTTCCTTGATGTTGCGGCAAAAAGAACGCGTGCAAAAGCGGGTCCACCTTGAGCAAAGCTGCGCGCGATAACACCAGCCAATCTGCGTCGTCAGTCAACAGGCCATTCTGCCGCAGATCCGTCCATTGCTGAGAAAAACGCGCGACGATATCCGTGCCGAATTTATGCAGGAAATACTGCTTATTCACACGCCCAAGCTTCAACTGCAGGATCAACTCCCGAATCATCCGCTCCTCACCCGTCGTCGTCATCGCCCGCGAAATCGGCAGCTCCCCGCGCTGGATCGCCTCCAGGTATTGCGTAAACTCCGCGAGATTTTGAAAGTGGGTGCCGGCTATGTGCGAAAACGAAGCCACGCCGAGCCCGACGAGATCCGCGCCGGCCCAGAGTTGATCGCGATAGACGAACTTGGTCTTGGAAACATCCCGGACCGCCGTGTAACCGCTGGTGACAGTATAGCCGACCTTTTCAAGTTCACTAAAAGCGTAGTCGACCCACTGTCTTTTAGACTGCCAATCGGCTACCGGGGCGACGAGCTTGCCCTCAGCTTTCATCCCCTTATAGATCCCGGTATTATAGGGCACTTCCATTTGATAGATCGTGACGCTGTCGGGCAGTAACTCGATGGTCTTACGCACGTTCTCACGCCAGTTATCGTCCGTCTCCTCCACCATCCCGGCGATGAGATCGATGTTGATCTGCGGAAACCCTATCGACCGCGCACAATTATAGGCTCGATAGATCTCCACTGTCCGATGCGCCCGGCCATTGATCTCCAGGATATGGCTGTCAAAATTCTCCACTCCCAACGAAAGCCGCGTCACGCCAATCTCAAGCAGCGCCGCCAATTTCTGTTCCGTCAACGTCCCGGGTTCACATTCAAAAGTAACCTCCTCAGCCTCGTCCCACGGCAGCAACTCTTTCATCCGCGAAGTCAGCGATTGAAGCTGGCTGATGGAAAGATAGGAAGGCGTGCCGCCCCCGAAATAGATAAACTGCGGCATTCTGCCGTGAATCAGCTTTGAAGCGGCATAGATTTTCAGCTCCTCAATACCCGCATCGAGATAGCCCTTAATGTCGTCCGCATTCTTGTCTGTATACACCCGGAAATAGCAGAAATGGCAGCGTTTCCGGCAAAATGGGATATGGAAATAGACACCCAGAGGGACCTCAGGAGTCGCCCCCTGCTCCAGCAATCCTGCCACGCGCCCTGCCGTTTCAGTGTCCCAGAAACTAAAGGGCGGATAGTTAGCGACGAAATAATTGCCGACTTCGGTTTTGTCCTGCTCGTGGTCGAGGATATCTATAATGTCAGAGCTCATAAGAAAGAGGCGTTCGCTTGGGTGAAAGTGTTTAGGGCGTTCCGGGCACGGCAGCCCCGAAACAATAAAGTGTGCCGTCTTCGGCGCCGATGATGATCCGGCCATCGGCCACCGCAGGTGAACCGCTCAGCGCGGCCCCGATCTCGTAGGCCCAGCGCTCCTTGCCGTCCACCAAGGTCACGCAATAAAGCCGGCCATCGCCGCTCCCCACCACCACCGCGTCCCCGCAGATCACCGGTGAACTCTCAATGGGTTTGCGCGCCTGAAACTTCCAGACGCTCCTGCCTGTGGCCCGATCCAGGCAATGGAGCTGCTTGTCGCCGCCGCCGATAACCACATAATCAGCGGTCACTGCCGCAGAAGACAGATAGGGAAAATTCCGATCCCTATATTTCCAGGTCACGGCACCGGCCTTGGGATCAAATGCCAGGACATTGTTGGCGTAATTACCGACGTAACCGACGCCGTCCATAATCGCGACCGACGAGGCGATATAAGCCTCCGCATCAATTTGGCGCAACTCGCTCCCATCCTTGAGCGCCAATATATGAATGGCGGCATCGCACCCGCCAAAAACGATCTCACCGGTCTTAAACAGGGCCGGTGTGCCGTTGATATAGTTATCTGTGGCGTGCGTCCAAACGGCTTTCCCGGTCGCGGCATCCACGCAATGCAAACTCGTGTCGTAACTCCCCACCAAAATCCAGTCCCCTGTATTCTCCGGGTTTCTGGCGTGGGTGGCGCCGCCCTGGATTTTTCCACCCGTGCTATATTTCCACTTCAAGACGCCGGTCACAGCATCCAAGGCGTATAGATTGGAATCCGACG
>JAYTYG010000272.1:0-5460 GCA_043742585.1 Spartobacteria bacterium | reverse complement strand
GTAGGTCACCAGCGCATCCTCCACCTCCGCGGCGGGCGCATCCTCCTCCGGCACCGCCTGGAGCGCGTTGTAGCCATTGCGCAGCAGATTGGCCAGCCGGTCCACCGCTTCCTGCACCCGGCGGCTCGCCCCGGCGCGGTCGCCGCTCGCCATCGCCACCGCCGCATTGGCCGCCCGCGCCTCGGCGAGGCGGGTCGTCTCCAGCGGCAGCAGCCACGAAGGCAGCTTGAAAAGGTCGTAAGGGCTGCGGGTGGCATCCACCTGCAGGATGAGTTCGCCCTGCGCGAGGGCATCGAGGAGTAGGGTATCGGCCATAGGATTTTGGATTCTGGTTTTTGGGTTGTTTTTTGGGTTCGTCGCGAAAATGGGTCCGCCTACACAGTTATGGATGTCAGGAACTAATGGACAAAGTTTCCGTGAATCAGTCCATCTGATCCACAAAGGGTCTCACAAAGTTTTTTCCTTCCACTCGCCGCCTCCCGAACCGGCTCCACAAGACCTTTTCCCTCCACCCGCTACGCGCCGAAGCGCGCCCCAAAGCCTTCGCTCCCCACCCGCCGCGCCCCGACCCCTCCCCCAAGCCTTTCCGCCCCCACCCGCCACGCCGCCCATGCCCGCCGTACTCCTTCCCCCTCGCACCCCTCGCGCACCGGGTGCGGATGGGAAGCTCCGCGGCTCCTTTCGCCACGCGCCGGGTGCGGGAAAAAACCTGCCGGCATGCACCCGCGCCACCGCCAGTGCGAGGGCCAGCATGCCGTTCCGGTTTCATCTGCTCCGTGGGGTTGTCGCCATTATGCCCGCCCGCCGCCACCGTGGCAAACCCCATTCCAACGTTCCTCCCGCGCCGCCCAACGAAGTTTCGGCACAAGGCTGCAAGCGATCGAGGGAAGGGCTTGCTCATGGTTTTGCCGATTGCCGTTTGCGCACCTCAGTCAGCCATTGATCCAATACTTGCCTGGCTTCATCGCTCCGGAGCTTTGACCGAATCGCCGGCACGCCTTTGTCGTCGGCTGCTTCGATTTGGTCAGATGATTTGAGCAATACTTCCAAGTCATCGAGAAATTCCTTGGGCAAAGTATAGGGAGGATAGCGTTCATCCGCCTCCCGAGCCCGGACATGGCTGAACTGGCCCGGCGGCGATGGTGTGACCGGCGGGCGCACCTGTGGCGGCAGCGTCGTCTTCACGGTGATAGCGCCACGTCCGTCGAAAATCTCAAACCAAGAGCCTGCATTGAGCACATCTGCGACCCCTAGTTTTTCAAAGGTATCAGACGCAGGTGGAGCCTTGATCGCTTCTCGAAGAATTTGCGTTTCCCGCGCAAATGGCAATGGATGGTAGGTGGTGTAGTCATGAAGCTCCTTGCCCGGTATAAGAAAAAACAGCTTGGACCGACCATCATCGCTCACATTCGCACCCCAGCCTTTGGTAATAGGCTCCTTCAGATTAGGTTTCTGTACGTATATTAAATCAGGCATCGGTCCCGTCGAACGGATGATTTTCCGCACTTTCACCTTGCTCAGGCCAAAACCCCAAAACGCGGTGGCAAAAGCACGGTCATGGGCGCTGACAGTGTCAGAAAACCTCGGCGCTGATTCGATGTCACCGACAATGATTGTCGGCACCTTTGCGGCCAGCGCGTCGGCCAGTGCCAGACATGCGGCAGATGGCAGCGGGGCAACCGCTGCGCCTTCGCCGCCGGTTGCGACGGTCGGAAGATAAAAGCCGCCCACCGCAACCAGCACCCAGACCAGCAACTTTATGTTAAGCATAAGCCGGATGTCTCTTGGGGTTTGGCGGATAAGTTAAATTCTTATACTCAGGATAAGCACATGGAAATGTCCATGCCTCCTTGAATCCCACGGCCTTTTTGGCAGTGAACTCGAGATATGGCCTCCGCTCCACGGGATATAAATCATCACAAAATTTATTTTCCTTTGTTACCGCGGCAATAACCGCGTCAAATGCGTTTTTCGAGGCTTCGGCAGCGGTGTTGCCATAATATGGAATTACTGAACTTCCAGCATAGCTAAGCCACCATTTAATGCCAACAAGCGTATAAAAATCGTCGATTGCACCATGATCGAAATCCACTTTCCCCTCAAATTGCTTGGTGTGGTACACCTCCTCCTGTTTTATAAGATCACGGTACTGGGAAATATGGTCGTTTATTATCACAGTTGATACCTTTCTCCAGCCATAAAGAGTTGCAAAGCATTTATAACTATTTGGAATCCCCGACACCGCAAAAGGATCGCTGACAGTAAAGACTTCGCCCTTTGGGCCGGCCCCCTCAAGTCGAAAACTAGCTATGCTAGAGCTTTGATCTGGAAGCGTTACCTCGACCTGAATCGGTTCAGACTTGCAAGTGCAGTTTGGACAACTTGCAGTAAGGGTCAACTCGTAGGGTGCTTTGTATTGATAGCAAAGATTGTCTGGGCCGGAGCCATACCATATAGGTCCGGCGTTTATCACCGTTGCATCAAGCGCGTCAGTTTTGAACTTCCACGCTGTCGTGCCGGCAAGATTTTGAGGATTCGGTGCAGTAGGTTTAGTAGTCAACGAATAGCTAGCCTCTTTAGGATCGCATCCCGTTAGAGTTACTTGAATTACGCAACGAAGGTTTCCGGTGCCGCTCTGGTCAACAAGCGGCCCGACCACCTTGATCGAAACAGAGCATGTCGAGCTACTGCTCCCTTCTCCTTCGTTTGAAAGAGCACCCGCAATTTGCTCAAAAGGGCCTTCGAGTTCTTCGATGTCGTTTTCTGTGGTGCTCATGGTTTCATTTCTGGATTTGGCGTTGCTATATCTGGGTCGCTAAAAGGTTTCTCCGGGTGAATGGCCGTTGCGCGGTGTGGCAATAGCTCGACTGGCATCTGCTCATAGACCACCCAGCGCCCGCGCCAGATGCCGTCAGGCGAGAGTTCGGCGGCGAGGGTCTTTTCGCTGTGAGCGAAGATTTCGACATACAAGCGCTCCTGCACGGCGCGCACGTCCCATACGCGCTCGCGGTCATGCGCACCCTCGCCGATGTGGCCGGTGGGCATGAAGGTCAGCAAGCGCTCCTCCTGGCCCAGGCGGTAACGCCACGGGCCGGCGCAGAGGCGGGCGGCAGCGGCGCGCTCAACCTCGGTCTTGCGTGCGGGGTGCCAGCGGCGGACGCCGGGCGGCAGCCAGTCCCAACGCTCGCGAAGTTCGGCGAGGAAGGCGCGGCAGTCCTCCTCGTGCTGGAAGCCGAAGACGCGGGGATTGGAACCGTCGAGCCGCCATTTGTCGGTATTGCGGTGCTGGAAGAGGCGGCGGCCCTGGAGGTCGTGCTGGCACATGGTGCCCTGCAGGGCGTAGATGCCGCGCGCGGGCATGGCGTAGTCGAGGCCGAGCTTGCGCCAGGCGAGGTGGAAGGTCTCCTTGTCGCCATGGACGTGGCGGTAGTAGAAGTCGCTGTATTCGTTGAAGTGCATGGCCAGCGCGAGTGCCGGCCAGCAGCGCACCTTGTCCACGAGGATTTGCCCGCTTTCAAACTCCGGCTCGTCGCGGTAGGCGATGCCGGTGATGTCCCAGATGGCGCGCTCCGGCCCGAGCCGCCCGAAGTCTGGCCAGAAGACCGCGCCTTTTACCCTATAAGCCGGATCGTCGAAAAGAAAGGTGGGATCGGCCACGGGCACATTGTCCGCATCCAGTAGCAGCGCCTCGGCAAAGGAGCAGTGAAGGAGCGCGTAGGCTTTCAACTCCCAGCCGGCGAGCAGACGCACGGGATGGGCCTGGCGGACGATACGCGCATCCACGCACGCCACACCATAGGGCTCCAGCAGAGCAGCCATGTCGGGCGTCATCTCCCGCGGCCCGAGATGCCAGACCTCGACAGGCAGCACGCAGCCGAGCTGCCGCAGCAGCCGGATGCAGACCCACAGGCAGGGAAAGTACCGCGCCGCGCCGCCGCAGATGACGATCCCGCGCCCCGCAAAGCGCTCCGCCGGAAAAGGCGGGAGGTTTTCCACAGCATGTTCAAGAAGCTGCCAGTGTTGCTCCTCCTCTGTGAACAGCGCGCGACCGGCTCCGTTCGTTGCGGTCGGTTCATCGGCGGCCGACAGCGACGGCGTATCGCTATTCGCGACCGGAAGGGACGGAGCGACCATCGTCGCCCGCTGTGCCGCCATGTGGACAAAGCCCGTCGGGGAATTCGGGATGGAAACGTCGGCCTGCGGCCAGGGATTTGGCGCATACCGCCCGCGTCCGGCTTCCATCCAGCGGCGATAGGTGGCTTCGATGACCGGCAGCGGCTCCTTTTCCAGCGCAAAGAAATGGCCGCAGACCACGGCGGAGGCATCCGCCAGCAAATCGAAGTCGAGCCAGTTATAGGTCTTCGGCAGAAACAGCGCCGGGATGCCGAGGAGGTGGCGCGCGGAGTTCAGGTCGGTCTGCTCGTAGAGGTCGGTGCCGTAGCGCTCCTGCTCCCACCGGCTGCGCTCCAGCCACACCGCGTGATGGATACGGTTGGCGAGGAAGAAGCCCGCGTTGAAATATTCCCGCGCATCGAAGCCGATGAGCCGCGCATCCCGCTGCACCACGCCATGATCCCACCGGTCGCGCACACAGACCAGTTCCCGCCGCCCGGCAAACTCCCGCGGATCCCACTCCTGACAGAAAACCATGTCCGCATCGAAATACAGGATGTGCTCCGCCTCCGGGAACTCCTCGAAGAGGCGCGACTTGAGATAGATCGGAGCCTTCACCTCATACTTCCGCATCGCCTCCTCCCCCAGAATGCGTGTCTCCAACCCCGTCCGCCGCCGCACACTCTCCGCCGCCAGTTCCGCCATCCGGCTCCACACCGGCCCGACGCCAATGGTGACGGCGAGAAACATCCCGACTCCGGCAGTATCATTTGGTTGTTGCTGTATGCTCATACAAATATTGAGGGGTGTCGCAACCGAGGTTTCTTCATGCCCCAGCCGACTAGAAATAGGACGCCAACGACCGCGGCTGACACCCATCTCCAGTCCAATGGCTTTGATTGGTTTTCCGAAAGGAGTGGGGATTTCTCCAGAAAGTCGGCAATTTGCTGCCGGTTCTGTTGACTGACAGAAAGCTGAGGGCCAGAGAGTGGATGACGATCAATGATTTTCTGCGGCAGATAGAGTTTGAGAATTTCCAGACAATACTCGACACGACCCGCCCTGGCACCATCGCTCGCGCCGGAAAAAATATAATTTGGAGGCTCAGGCTCAAGCCACACACCCGGCCCCCCCCGCAAGACGATCAAGGCATTGCGCTTTTGCAGCTCCGGAGACTGCTCCTGACGCAAACGTATCCACATTTCACGGCCCGTCTCCTCTTTGCCCAAGCACCGCGCGATCAAATCCGCATCGTCAGACTGATAGACTTTCTTGCAAAGGTTCGCATAAGTGACATACGGCATTTCACCCGGTTTAACATTGTCGATTTCGACGCGCAGCGCTTCG
>JAYTYG010000271.1:0-12873 GCA_043742585.1 Spartobacteria bacterium | reverse complement strand
CTTGGTCTGTCCCTATTACCAACTCCGCGCCTATGCGTTAAAATTCCGGGCTCTGCGGCTCTGCATTGGGTTGCCATGGCCACGGCTTGGCCTAGCGCATTGAGCCTATGAGGTGGCGGGCATTTTTTCGATGCACTGCAGGAGATAGGGCAGTAGTTGTTTCTTGCGCGATACCACTCCGGCCAGGATCCAGATGTTTGGGGAGTCGACTGGATAATCAATGGTCTGCAGAAAGGCTTCGGTGCCGCAGACCAAAAGAAGCGAGGTCTGATCGTTGATGTCAGTCACCAAGAGCGCTGAAAATAGCAGCCCGTCGCGCTGGCGTTGGGTTTCAAGCTCGCGTAGCAGGGCGTCGCGCTTTTCAGGGAAATGCGCAAAGGTGAGTTCCTCGATTTGGGCAACCACGAAGCGGTGGCCGTTTTCCTCGTAGAGTTTGGAGTCGGCGTTGATGGCCTGTTGGGGGGGCATCGTGCACAGGGGGGAGCCGACTGAGAAAATCTTTTCCGCGAGCTCGGCGGGATCGCATTGGGCGATGGTCGCGAGTTGTTTTAGAATCGCGTGGTCGAACGGTGTCGCCGTGGGGGAGTTGAGATTGAGCGTATCGGAGATAAGCCCGGCCATGAGCAGGCCTGCGATTTTTTTTGGGATCTCCACGCCTGCGTGCTGAAAACACATCGCCACGATGCTGCTGGTGGATCCCACCGGGTTGTTCCAAAAAAGGATCGGGGTCGGACTCGTAAAACCACCCAGTTTGTGATGGTCGAGAATTTCGATGATCGGGACTTTGTCGGCGCCGCGGACCGCTTGGGTCAGCTCGTTGTGGTCGACCAGGATGAGTTGACGAGGGATCTCTTTGAGGAAGTCGGACTTGGAAAGAATGCCGACGAGCCGGCCGTCGTCATCGAGCACGGGAAAGACGAAAGCGGCGGAGTCTGCGGCGATGTGGCGGGCGTGCTCGAGAAGTGTGTCGCGATGGAAGCTGGTGTATTCGGGTTCGAGCATGCGGCCCACGCGGACGGCGCCACGGGCCAGAAGTACGGTGGTGGCGGTGTCGTGGGGCGAGCTGGTGATGGTGACGTTGGCGGCGATTGCCGCGTCGCGGATTTCCTGGGCGATGGGAAAACCGCCGGTGACGACGATGGCGTGGACGCGTTCTTCGATGGCGAGGGCTTGGATATGCGGGCGGTCGCCGACAAAAAGCACCACGTTCCGGTCTTTATAGAGTCGGAGCCGGGGCTGGAAGGAGTCCTGGGCCATGGCGCCGACCATGAGGAGTTGTTCGTCGGTATCTCTGGAGAGCTGGCCGGTGATGAGTGTGCCGCCGAAGGTGGCGATGATATCGGCTACCGAGGCGATGATGAGCCTGGCGTTGGAGGCTTCTTCGCGGGAGGGGAAAAGGTGATGGCTGATTTTGAAAGCCGAGAGGAGGCCGAGGCAGCGGTTGTCGGCATCGACCACGGGGAGGCCGCGAAGCCGTTTGGTGTCGATGAGCTGGATGGCATCGTAGACCGGGGAATCGCTGTGCACGGAGAAGACGTGGCTTTGCATGACGTCCTCGACGCGGGGCGATAGGTCGTTGATGAGCATTGGGGCGTCGACGCCGAAACGTTCCAGCACAAAGTCGATGCGCTCATTGGTGTTGCCGGCCCGCGCCGCGATCACATTGGGGTGCCCGGTGAGGCGCTTGAACTCGGCATAGCCGGCGGCGGCACAGATGGAGTCCATGTCGGGGTTGCGGTGTCCAATGACGATGGTGAGCATGAGGGGGCGGATGCTGTCAGACCCGGCGTTGAGCGCGCAAGCCAAGCGCGCTGGAAAGCTGCGAAATGCCGGAAGGCGCGCACGGGGGTGACGGGGTGACGGGGTGAGCGGGGTGAGCCCGGTGAGCGGGGTGAGCCCGGCTTTTCTTCGTTCATAATTCATAATTCATCCTTCATAACTCCATAACTCCATAACTCCATAACTCCCTCGGGGTCTGGGTTGATTCGGGAGCGGGCTGGGGTAGTCTGTGCGTTGTGAAACTATCCACCTGCTCGCTGCTACTCCTTTTTATGATGGCGCTTGGTGCGTTTGCCGCAGAAAAGAAATCCATGACACCGGACTCCGCCACGCCTCCCGCACATTCGCCAACCACCGAGCGTATCACATTCGGGGGGGGCTGTTTTTGGTGTCTGGAGGCCGTTTTCCAGCGTCTCAACGGGGTGAAATCGGTGGCGTCAGGTTATGCGGGTGGGACTGTGGCGAATCCCACGTATCAGCAGGTTTGCACCGGGAATACCGGGCATGCGGAGGTTGTGCAGATAGCTTTTGATCCGGCAACGATCTCATTTGAGAAGCTTCTGGAGGTGTTCTGGGCGGCGCACGACCCCACCACGGTCAACCGGCAGGGGCATGATTCCGGGACCCAGTATCGGTCGGTGATTTATTATGAAAACGCCGCGCAGAAGGCTGCCGCCGAGAAGTCTAAAGCTGCCGCGCAGCCCGAGTTCAAGGATCCGATTGTGACTGAGATCACCGAGCTGCCGACTTTCTTTAAAGCCGAGGATTACCATCAGAACTATTACAATCAAAACGCCGACAGTAATCCGTATTGCAGTGCGGTGATTCGGCCCAAGCTCCAGAAGCTGCTTAAGTCGGGGCTGATTAAAGAGTAACGGCCGGGGGAATTATTAATGATGAATGATTAATGATGAATGATGAATGATGAAGGATGAATGATGAAGGATGAATGATGAAGGATGAGTGATGAAGGTGCGGAGAACGCGGGCGCCGTTCACCCCGAGGCATCTCTTCTTTCATCCTTCATAACTCATCCTTCATAATTCCCAAATACGGGCGCCTGCCCGAGGGCAGCAGGGCGCTGCGAGACTAGGGCTTATGGGGGTGGTTAAAGGGCGCGATCGGCCCTGGGCGAGGGCGCCGAGGGATGGGCTGCGGGGGCGGCGCAAGAGGGCGAAACCCTGCTTGACGCCTCCGGTGTGAATCCCTCTAATCCGCGGCTTTTCCGCCCAAAATTGAATTGGAAGGAAGTTTCACGTCCACTTGCCCATGAATTTTCGTCTATCTCTTTCGATCCTGACTGCGTTAATCGCGGTTGTATTTGGAACTTCGTCAGCGTCCGCGCAACAGCCTGCGGCGCCTATTGTAAAGGCCATTGAGGTCCAATACGCGGGGTCGACGACGATAGCGAAAGAGAAGCTGTTGGCCAATATGCAGACTCGAGTGGGCAAGCCCTACGATGAGCGCACGGTGGAAGAGGATATCCGCAATCTTTACGCGACTGGCACCATTACCAATGTGCGTATTTTCGGCGAGCCAAAGCCAGATGGGGTGAAGGTTATCGTGGTGGTGCAGGCCAAGGCCCAGTTGAGCGAGGTGCTTCTCAATGGGGTGGTGCGGCTCAAGCTGGCGCGCGTGCGCAAGGAAATTGGCGCCAAGCCCGGGGACACGCTCAACGAGGCGGGGATCGAAGCTGACCGTCAGAAAGTCATCGATTACTACACGGGCAAGGGATTCAGCGAGGTGGACGTGAAATCCAATGTCGACGTCAATGAGAAGCTGGGCACTGCGCGGGTGACGTTCACGATCAATGAGGGGGACAAGGTCGAGATTCATTCGGTGAAATTTGAAGGCAACGCGGCCGTCGCCACGAAGGACATCCGCAAAGTGGTGAAGACCAAGCCGAAGAATTTGTTGAGCTTCATTACCAAGGGCGGCCGGCTCAATACGGAAGCGATGGAGCAGGATGTGGCGGCTATCCGCGAGTTATACCAAAGCCGCGGCTATATCGACGTAGTGGTAAGCGCTCCGCAGATTGATAGGATCGAGAGCCGGGCCGATGTGACCTTCACTATTTCTGAAGGGATCCAATATCATGTGGGTAAGGTGAGTTATAGCGGCGCGCTAGTCTTTACGCAGGAAGAGCTCGTCCGGAATGTGAAGATCAAGACCGACGAAATCTATTCGCCTCAAGCTTTGCGGGCCGATGTGCGTGCCATGCAGGATCTATACGGCTCACGCGGATACATTGATTTTCAAGCAGGCGCGGACACGAGCCCGGGTGGGGCAGGTGTGATTAACGTGGCGTATCGTTTCGATGAAGGTGTGCAGAGCTATGTGGAGCACATCAACATTTCGGGGAATACTCGGACCAAGGATAAAGTGATCCGTCGCGAGGTGGCGGTGGCGCCGGGCGACATCTATAACACTGTCCGGGTGGACGCGAGTAAGGAGCGATTGAAGAATCTTAACTACTTTTCGCGCGTGGATTCCTTTCCCTCGGACACGTTGGTGCCCGGGCGCAAGGACATTAACATCAACCTCGAGGAGAAGCGGACGGGATCCCTCAACTTCGGGGCGGGCTTCAGTTCGATCGATAACTTGCTGGGGTTTGCTGAGGTCACACAGGGCAACTTCGACATCATGAACTGGCCCACTCTCACAGGCGGCGGCCAGAAGTTCCGGATGCGGGCACAGTATGGCACGAAGCGTAAGGATTTCGTGATCTCGCTGACGGAGCCGTATTTTCTCGACTACAAAATCTCGCTGGGCGGTGAGCTGTTTTATCGGGACGCGTCGTTTGTGAGTTCGGTATATGACGAGCGGCGGTATGGATTTGACCTGAATTCGCGGAAGGCTCTCAATCAATTTACTTTTGTGCGCTTTGGTTATCGGATCGAGGATGTGGATATTCACAATGTCGCGGTCGATGCCTCCGATGAAATCAAGAAGGAGGCGGGGGCCAGGCTTCAGAGCCAGATCTCGTCCGGAATCACTTATGATACCCGCGACTCGCTGTTCCTGACCCGGAAAGGCGAGCGTATCGATTTGCAGACCTATGTGGCGGGTGGTCCGTTGGGCGGCGATGTGCAGATCTACGGGTTTGATCTGGAAGGCTCCAAATACTTCAAGTTGCCGTGGGATACGATTCTGACCTTGAACGGTCAGGTGGCTAATGTTTCGACTTGGGGCAGCGGCAGTGAGGTGCCCATTTTCGATCGGTTGTATCTTGGTGGAGCTAACAACTTGCGGGGCTATAACTACCGCGATGTGGGCCCGAAAGACAGCAAGGGCGAGCCGATCGGTGGTAATAGTTTGATCCGTGCGACGGCGGAATACACGTTCCCGCTGGTCGAGAAGGTGCGTGGGGCAATCTTTTACGACGCGGGTTCAGTGAGCAGCTCCAGCTATAAGTTCGGCGGCAATTTCAGCAGCGATGCCGGTCTGGGTTTACGCCTGGATTTGCCGATCGGACCGATCCGGATCGATTATGGTATCCCGATTGCCAACGGCTCAGGCAACGGTTCGGGCGGCAAGTTTAACTTTAACATCGGCTATCAATTTTGAACGCGCAGGGGCAGCACTGAGTCTCAGAGGGCCTTCTCGCTTTTCCTTAATCAATCTGTATGAAAAAACATCTATCTATCTTCGCTGCAGTCCTGACTTTGAGCGCCTTGGGCGCCTCCGCCGAATCCCTGAAAGTGGGAACGGTTGATATGAAAAAAGTTTTTGAGAACTACTACAAAACCAAGGACGCAGAGGGCAAAATCAAGGATGCGCAGAACGCAGCTAAGAAGGAGCTGGATGAGCGCATGGAGTCTTATAACAAAGGCATCAGCGACGTGAAGCGACTCAACGAGGAGATCGAGCGCCCTGAGCTCAGTAAGGAAAATAAAGAGTCCAAATCCAAGTCCCGCGATGAAAAAGTCGGCGAGCTCAAAGCCATGGAGCGTGAGATCGGTGAGTTCCGGCAGATCCGCGAAAAGCAGTTGCAGGAGCAGAGCGTGCATATGCGGGGGGCGATCGTCGAGGAGATCAATAAAGTGGTGGCTGACAAGGTGAAGGCGGAGAACTTCCAACTCGTGTTCGACAAGTCCGGGCCGAGCCTCAATGGGATGCCGGTGGTGCTTTTCGCTAGGGACGAATACGATTTTACCAGTGATGTGATTGCGGCACTAAATAAGGCCAAGGGTAAAGAAGAGGCTGCCGCACCTGAAAAAACTCCGGTGACGCCTGTGCCCGTTAAGGGCGCTAAGAAGCCATAGGCTGAACGGTTTCTTTTAACGTGCAAATTACGGTTCAAGATCTGGCCGCCCTCGTGGGCGGCCAGTTTGTTTCTCAGGAGTGCAACGCGCAGTTCCTGCGCGGTGCGGCGTCTGCGGCTGAGGCCGCGCCCGGCGATGTGACGTTTTTCGCCAACGCCAAGTATTTAACCGCGCTTAAAAGTTCGCGCGCGACGGTGGCGCTGGTTCCGCTGGATTTCGCGGAGGAGATCGGGCCCGTGGCGATGCGGGTGGCAAATCCATCGCTGGCGTTTGGGTTGGTGGTGGAGCGGTTCGCTCCTGCGCCGGTTGTTTATCCAGCCGGCGTGCATCCTAGCGCGGTCATCGGCGCCGGGGTGGAGCTGGGCGAAGGCGTGAGTATTCAGCCGTTTGTGGTCATCGAGGCCGGTGCCAAAATCGGGGCACGCACCTTGATCGGGGCCCATGGTTATGTCGGGCACGGGGCTGTGCTGGGGGCGGATTGCCAGTTGTCGGCGCGAGTCACCATCGGGTCGCACTGCATCTTGGGTGACCGGGTGATTGTACACAGTGGGGTGGTCGTCGGGAGCGATGGGTTCGGCTTTGAGTTCGTGAACGGTAAGCACAGCAAGATTGCCCAGGTCGGGATCGTCCAGATCGATTCCGATGTGGAGATCGGTGCCAATACCACGGTGGATCGGGCGCGCTTCGGCCGGACCTGGATTGGGGAGGGGACAAAGATCGATAACCTGGTGCAAATTGCGCACAATGTGGTGGTGGGCAAGCATTGTCTACTAGTGGCGCAGAGCGCTTTGGCTGGGAGCTGCAAGCTTGGGAACTATGTGACGATGGCGGGGCAGACAGCGGTTGTGGGACATGTGGAGATCGCCGATCAGGTGACGGTGGCTGCGCGCGGAGCGGTGAGCAAAAATGTCGAAGCCAAAGCGGTGCTTTGGGGGTCGCCTGCCGTGCCGATTCGTGATGCCAAGGAGCAAATGGCTTTGACTCGGCGTTTGCCGCAGCTCTTTGCGCGGGTGCGTCGGATGGAGCAGGTTTTGGACGCCAGCCAGAAGAGTTCGGAAACAGAAGGCTAACGCTTGTCTGCGACGCCTGGTGGGGTCGGCCACGCGCGGGTGGTTAGATCGGAAGGTGTTCCGGGAAGAGCGCCCGGATGTCGGGGTCGTAGGTTTCGAAGGGATCTGGCATGGAAAGGACGTGGTGGTTGTCCACCGTGACGGAGTCCCAATTGATGACGTATGAGAGGGCCTGGGTTTTCAGGAGGCCGACGGCCAGGCCGCGGCCGTGGGCGCGGGTGTCGGGCGGCGGTCGGCGCATAGCTCCGGGTTGGCGCGCTTTGCGATTGAATTTGCGGATCAAGTCAGCGGGCTTGAGGCCGAAGAAGAGGCCCTTGGCTGGATTGATGTTGTGGTATTCGAGATCGAGGCTTGGGAGCCAGGGATCGCCCCAGTCGAGCCCTTCGCTTTCACGGAAGATGTCGAGCAGCCATTTTTTGGAGATCCAGTCGACGCCACCGATCAGTTGCTCGGGATGATGCCGGAGCGCGTGGAGCGTGTATGCCCATTGCTGAAGGATCCCGTCGGTTTCCGGGTCGCGTCCGCCCAGATGTTCCTGGGCGTGGAATTGAAAAGCGTCCTGGATATCGAGGGCGTCGCGAGTGCGCCCGTCTTCGAGCGGGACGGAGCCGCGGCCGGTGCCTTTATGGGAGATCTGGCGGGTGGCGGTGACGGCGTCTTGGAGGATGACATCTGGGGTGAGTGTGCCTTCTTCGAGCAGGGTAAGGATGAGGGCGGTGGTGCCGAGTTTGAGGGCGCAGGCGAAGGGGCTGACGTTGGAATCGCCGATCAGGAGGTGGAGGCGGCGATATTTCTGCTGATCAGCCAGGGGCTCGTCTCGGGCGTTGATGATGGCGCGGTTAAACTGCACCCATTGATAGAGGTCGTTGACGATGTGGTCGGCGCGTTGGGAAAGCTGAAATTTCACTGGGTTTGACTCACGATGGGAGTCCATCCCCGGGACCGTGGCTTGCCCCACCCGACCTGTGCCTGTGAAAATTTGGCGCGTCGCGAGAAAGGCGAGCAGCGTGCCCAGGATCCGGGGTTGGAACTGGAGTTGGCGTTTCATGAGGTAATTCTCATGGCAACCGAAGGTCGCGCCGGTGTGATGATCGATGTTGTTTTTGATGAACGCGACGTGGTCTGCGGCGCCGAGTTGCTCGAGGATCGATTGGAGGATGAAATCCCCAGCTAGCTGGTAGCTCACGGCATCGGCCAGGGATCGGCATTCCGGCGTCGAATATTCCAAGTGCCCCATATCCATGTAAAGCCGCCCGCCGTTCACCAGAAAGCCGCCGTTCCCAGGGGGTTCTTCGTAGTCGCGGTAATGCTGATCCAGCGCGCCGAGTTCGGCGTTCTTGAAGGCGAAGTTTTTCACCCGATTCGGCCACGGTTCGCTGCCGCTCTGGCCACTCTCCTCAGTGACCAAGCAGCCGTATTCCGTTTCGATTCCTACGACGCGATTCACGGGTGGTGTATGGGAAAACAACTTGCGCTCTGACTCCGCGCGGCGGTGCAACCCTTGCGTCGTCGCAAAAGGAGTATCGCGGGTGCCGGACGGAATGGACGCTTTTATACCGTAATCAACGCGGAGAAAATTACCGACGTGTTGGCTCGCGTCGGCTGCTGCGGCCTTTCCTATTGGCGCACCGGTCCGTCCCATCCTCAAACTCCGCCCCCGCAGCGGCTCCGCGTGAATGCTAATAAACGAGACCGGAACCTAAAGAGCAGGGCCGGAATTCGTGCGGCGGGAGTCAACCGATCGACCCCGACTAAAGTGCGCACCATGTAACAGAGGCCATGTGCAGGAGGCCCCATGCACGTCGGTAACTATATTCCGTGCGTTGACCGATGGCGCAAATTGAAGCACAGGGATTTGCCGCCGTTCACCAAGGCACCCCGCCACAGGTGGGGAAATTGCCACCCACAACAAAGCGGCGGGCCGCCGGGAGCTGGAGGTTGCCCAGCGCTTTACGCCGGAGGCGTTTAAAGAAATCTGAAAAAATCGTTTCCGCATCCTCGCCCTCGGAGGCGTCCGGCTCCGTGAAATTGTATTTCGCTGCGAGGCGCTGGAGCTTCTCCGCCGCAACCGCTTTTTCATGGGTCGTGCCTCCGGCTGCCATTGCCGAGAGCTGCTGGCTGCGACGTCGGATCGCAGCATTGGCAGATTGTTTTTCCATCCCGGGTTCCTACGCAAAACGCGATGGGCCTGTCGATGTCCCAAGCCCTGGGCGCCTTTTCCTCACTGTCAAAGTCCAGCGCCCCGCAGAGCTGTTTAAACGTTAATCTTCATCCCGTCATAGGCTATGCTCACCCCGGAGGGCAGCAGCGCCAGCGTCTCTTCATGGCCCAAGTCATGGCAGAGATGCGTAAACCACGCCCGCTCCGGCGCCGCCAGCGCGATGATCGCCAGCGATTCCTCCACGTTCATATGCGTGGGATGCGGCTTGTGCCGGAGCGCGTCGATGATCAGGTGCCGGACCCCTCGGATTTTTTCAATGTGCTCCGCTGGCACAGTCTTACAGTCGCTCAGGTAAGCCACCAAAGGCTGGCCACGGCGCGTTAAAAGATAGCCGAATACCTTGGCGCGACCATGCGGGACCAGCATCGGCGTGAGCAGCGTTTCCCCCAGCCAGAACGGCGCCTCAATCACCCGCGGCTCGGGCCGCATATAGCCGGGGAAAAGATTCTTTCCATTAAATGCAAAGTCAAACACCCGCTGGATATCCGACATGGTTTCCGGGCCCGCGTAAATGGGGAGCGTGCCTTCCCGTGGGCAAAAAGGCCGGAGATCATCGAACCCCATGATGTGATCCGAATGCGAATGCGTGTAGACCACCGCATCGATTTTCCTGACGCCTTCCCGCAGGCATTGGGCTCGGAAATCCGTCCCCGTATCGATGACCCAGGAGGTTTCCGGGGTTTGGACATAGACCGAGGAGCGCGAGCGCGTGTCGCGGGGATCCGCCGAGAGACAAACCGCGCAGTCGCAGCCGATCAGCGGGACGCCCTGCGAAGTGCCAGTGCCAAGGAAGGTAAGAGTGAGATCGCTCATGCGCGCTGCACGCTAGCAAAGCCAGGCACGCTTGCCAGTCCGGGTTCCAGTATCGATGCAATCCCTGATGGCCGGGCCGATCAAAGCAGATTCTTAAACAACCGCACGCGCGCCAGGGCCGTGAGCTGCCATTGCCTCCAGCGCATAGGGCCGCGGTTCACGCCGGCATCGCACCTCATTCTGCGTGAATCTGCGGCTTAGCATTTCCATTCCCACTTGTTCTGACTTTAATCCGCGCCCAAATGCTCGCCGCCCTTAACTCGCTCCGTATCCGTAACTTGGCGCTGGTGGATGAATTACACTGGCAGATCGCCCCGGGATTCACCGCCGTCACGGGCGAAACCGGGTCGGGCAAATCCATCATCGTCGGGGCGCTGAAGCTGATATTGGGAGAGCGCGCGGACAAGACCTTGATCCGGAGCGGCGCGGAGAGCTGCACGGTGGAAGCGGTGTTTGACGTGAAAGACGCGCCGTCGCTCAACGCGGAACTGGAAGAGCAGGGGGTGGAACCGTGCGAAGAGGCCCAGCTCATAGTAAAACGTGTGTTCACCACCGCCGGGGTCAATCGCCAGTTCATCAACGGCAGCCCCACCACCCTGGGCGTGCTCAAGACCCTCGGTGATGGGCTCATCGATTTACACGGGCCTCACGATCATCAGTCTTTGCTGTCCAATGATAAACAGTTGGCATTGCTCGATTCCTTTGCGGGCGCTGATGTTTTGTTGGCGAAATATCAGGAGCATTACCGGCGTCTCAACGCCTTGAGCTCCCAGCATTCCGAGCTTTCCAGCAATGAAGCCGCTCTCGAGCGCGAGCTCGATTTGCTCCGGCATCAGGTCCAGGAGATCGAGGCCGCGCAATTGCGGCCCGATGAAGAGGACGATCTGCTGGCCCGGTATGGAATGGCGTCCAATAGCCGGCGGTTGCTGGAGCTTTCCACGCAAATCCTCGGCCGCCTGGTGGAGGCCGATGACGCGGTGTTGGGCGGCCTGGGCGACGCCGGCAAGCTGCTGCGCGAGCTCGAACGCGTGGACCCGGGCGCCTCGGCTTTTACCGATGCCCATGTGCGGGCCGTCACTGAACTCGAGGAGCTGGCTTCTTCCCTCCAACGCTATGCCGAGGATCTGGAGATCGAACCCCGCGAGCTCGCGGCCCTGGAAGAGCGGGTCTCGCTTTTTGAAACCCTCAAACGCAAATACGGCGGCGCCATCAGCTCGGTGATCACTTTTGGCGCGAGCGCCTCGGAGCGCCTGCAAAAGATCGAATCCCGCGGCGAGGAATTGCTCCGCCTCGCTCGCGAGATGGAGGCGAGTCGGGGCGCGGTCCTGGACGCCGGTGCAAAGCTGGCCCTCAAACGCCAGGGGGCCGCGCCCAAGCTCGCATCCAGCGTCACGGCGCATCTGCGCGATTTGGGATTCAAGAAGTCCGAGTTTAATGTGGCCTTGGCCCAGTCCGAAAAGCCTGGCCCGCAAGGACTTGAAGCCGTGGAGTTTCTTTTCGCGCCCAATCCTGGGGAACCCACCAAGCCGCTCAAGGCGATCGCGTCGAGTGGCGAGATTTCGAGGGTCATGCTCGCGGTTAAATCTTCGCTGGCAGCGCAGGACACAGTGTCTCTGCTGGTTTTTGATGAAATCGACGCCAACGTCGGCGGCGAAATCGCGCACGCCGTGGGTGCGAAGATGAAGGAGTTGAGCCGCGCCCATCAAGTGCTCTGCATCAGTCATCTGCCCCAGGTTGCAGCCGTGGCGGACGCGCAATTTGTGGTGAGCAAAGAATTCGCCAACGAGCGCACCGTCTCCCAGTTGATCAAAGTCGAGGCCGAAGAGCGCGTGAAAGAAATTGCCCGGATGCTAGGCGGCAAAGGCGACTCCGCATTAGCCCACGCGCGCACCTTGCTGACCTGATATTTGAACCCCCGCATCACCGCCCAACGGCGATGCCCCTCGTCATTAAGTTAACAAAAAAGACCCCAATTCCATGACCAAAATAAAAGTCAGCCATGGGTAATAAGTAATGGCTGGAGCGATTCCGCGCGCCGAAGGTGCAAAAAGGTGAAAGCCAATGGCAACGCTCTGGGTAATAAACGCTAGTGATCAGTGGCCTGTATGGCCACGATACCCGTCCAATTCCACGGCCGTTCACCCGCCGTTACGCTGCCCGATTCTATTTTAGCGGCCGGATGGTTGTGGGCGACGCTCCGTAAGTGCCTGTAAATTAGTGGCTTACAAGGGGAGCCAGTGATCAGGATTGAACTGACGACCTGCTGTTTACGAAACAGCTGCTCTACCACTGAGCTACACTGGCGTCGACGACCGCTGGTCGCCGCGTGAGCCACGCAAGGTATCGCAATTTTCAGTTCCCGCAAGCGGGTTTTCACAGAGCTTTCATGGATTTCCGGCTGATTTTTCTAATTTCTCCAAGAGGTTGGAGGCTTAGCCGCAAAGAACACAGAGAACTCAAAGTTTGAGACCGTGCGATTTTGCGAGGCCCCGCATTTTGCTGTGTTTTGCGGAGCGCCTAAACAGCCCGGAATTTTAACGCAGAGACGCAGAGGCGCGGAGGTGATTGGAATTTGGAAATGGCTCGCGACCTGCCCCAGCGCTGACTGTGCGTGGGGTCCAAGGTCTTTCCGTTTTTTATCCTCTGCGCCTCTGCGTTAAATTATACGCAGCGTTGCGCTAACGGCTGGAGATCGAGCTTTAATCGCGGCAGCAGTTGGCGTAAC
>JAYTYG010000270.1:0-4948 GCA_043742585.1 Spartobacteria bacterium | reverse complement strand
AGCTGAAAACAAAGGGATTTGCCGCCCCCGGTCGGCAGCAGCGCAAAGACGTCGCGGCCGCAAAGTGCATCTTGGATGATGTCCTCCTGGAGCGGGCGGAAGCAGTCATAGCCAAAAGTCTGCTTGAGCGTGAGATGAAGAAGGTCAGATGAAACCATGCTGCGGAGGTGCTTGGGGCCCAAGGTGCTTGGGGCCCGGCTTTTGAGCCAGGGACGGAATTTAGCTCGGAATCAGATTTCGGAAAGGGGGTGGGACCAAAACGTATTGCATGCCGGCGGCGACGGCTGCGGCGACGCCGGTGGAGGTGTCTTCGAATACCAGGCATTTTTCCGGAGCCACACCCAGGCACAAAGCCGCTGCAAGAAAAGGGTCGGGAGCGGGTTTTCCGCGCCGATAATCCTCGGCGGTGATGATGGTTTCAAAGAGCTCGACGATGCCCAACGCTTTTAGTGTGTTCAGCACAATGCGCCGATGCCCGCCCGAGGCGACCGCCATGGGCTTTTTGCCGGCGAGACTTTTGGCCAGCGCCACCACGGGTTCAATGGCAGCGACTTCGGAGCTGAGTTCCAGGAAAAGGTCTTCCTTTCGATCCACGGTGGCGTCCACGTCGAGGGCGTAGTTGTGGCGTTCATTGAGGATCTCGACGATGCGACGGGTGGGGACGCCGCCTAGTTCATAGAACATCGCCTCGGGAAAATTTTCGGAATGCGACCCCAAGGCAATGCACCAGGCTTTGTAGTGGGTGGGCATTGTGTCGGCCAGGGTGCCGTCGCAATCGAAAATATAGGCCTCGAAGTCCCCCTGCGGGATAATGAGTGGGCTGAAGTTAGGGTGAGACACGGCGGGGAAGGTGGCGGGTGAAGGAGTCAGGGCGCAAGCGAAGATGAGTGGGCGAAGCCGGAGCGGGCGGGTGGTTCACAAAAAAACGGCCGGAGCATACGCGCTCCGGCCGTTTGAGAGATTACTTTGTGCGAACGATTATTTCTCGGTCGGCTCGCCGGCTTTATTCCAGCCCTGGATGCCTTTGGCGTAATGTTTGACGTTGGTGTAGCCGAGTTCCTTGGCTTTCTTGGCTCCGGCTTGGTAAGCGCCGCATTGTTCGTTGCCGCAATAGGCGACAATCAAAGCGGCCTTGTCTTTGGGGAGTTTGTCGGCGAGCTCGGCCTTGCTGGCGCTGAAATCGATGGCGCCGGGGATGTGCCCGACCTTGTAGCTATCGCTCCCATTGACATCGATGAGAGTGACTTTCTTTTCTTCGATGGCTTTTTTGAGCTCATCGGTGCTGATGTCTTGGAACTCGCCGGCGATCATTGCGATCGGGGCCAGTATCAATGCGAGGAGGAATGCAGAGAACTTTTTCATAGAGGCGCGAGCTTTACCAATGAAGCGGCTTCCGTCAACGGCTGGGGGATTTTTGAATGATGAATGATGAATTATGAAGGTTGGGAGAACGCATGTGCCGTTCAGCTCGTGCGCTTCTCCCTCTTCGTGCTCCGTTCATCCGTCATCCTTCAGAAGACGGCTGGGCGCGAATTCTTGCTTTCTCGCTGGGGCTCCCGATGGTAGCTCAATGTCTGAGGCGCCTGTTTGCCTTGGATTTGCGTTCGCGGCACCCTTGGATATTTGCAAAGAGCGCGCGTAAAAGCCGACCCCAGAGTTTCCCGCCCAGAGTTTTTCACCCCCAGAGTTCCCCCCAGAGTTCCCCCCCGGAGTTTTAACGCCATGGCTGACATTAAGTTTCATTGTCCCGTATGTAACCAGAAGATTGGAGTCGTTAAGAGCGAGGCTGGCCGCGAGTTTAATTGCCCGATCTGTCACAGCTCGCTGATTATCCCAACTCGTGATAACGAGACCGTGAAATTGGTTTCGAAACAGTCGATCATCGCCCCTCAAGGCAAGTCTAATACGGAGATTGTGCCTGGGAATCCAGGGGTGCGAGTGAGGGCGGTTGCGGCGGGTCAGCCGACGGCAGTTCCCCGCGCGGTGCGGGCTGTGCCGCAGGTATCGACATCGACGCCTGTGGTTCCTGTTAGCGTGGCGGTGCAGGGTGTTCCAAACATTGGGGGGCGCCAACCCATCGCCGCTGCAGCGCCTCTGTCTACGCTTTCCCCGTCAGTTGCCCGGCCACCTGGTATGCCGCCGGTTTCCACAGCGTCCCCGCTCATTCTTGAGCTGAACCAGCTCCGCACGGATTTTCAGAATGCGCAGGAGGAGTTGGCCATCACCCAAGAGCAATTGGCTGAGGCGCTTGAAAAAGGGGATAGGATTGCCGAGGAACTTGTGCAGGCTCTCGGGAGCGGTTTGCGCGCACGCTCCCCGTTAGCCGAGGGCGCGGATCCGAGTGCGGATCTGAGTGCGGATCAAGTCGACTCGAGTAGCGAGATAACGATGTTGGCCTGCGAAAACGAGCAGCTACGATCGGAGTTAGCCGCCAAGGTTGAGGCGAACGCGGCGCTTTTGGCGCTTCAAAGCACGGGCGGCAAAGCTGTGGAGGATCTTCGCTGGCAGGTGGCGCAGGGGAAAATGGAGATTGGCGAATTAAAGGCGCTGCTCAAATCGAAAACGGATCTGGGGGCGGCTTGGAAAAAGGAGCGGTTACAATTGGAAAGTCGGATTCAGGAGCAAGAGTCTGAAGCCTATACGCTCAAAGCGGAGATCCAAGGGGCCGCGACTGAGATCGATAAATTGCGCACCGAGTTGGAGTCGACCCAGAACACTCTCGATACGGAACGCCGAAAGCTCAAGGAAGTGGGAGTGCGTTTCGCTGAATCTGAGGGAGAACGCGTGCAGCTTCAGCAGCAGCTTGAAAATAGCCAGTCGGCGCTGAAGCCAGGCGCAGGGAGCGCAGGGAGCGCGGGGGGCGGGGTCACTGAGATCATGGAGGTCCGTAAACAACTCTCCGATGCGTTGTCGAATTTGGCTGTGATCCGAGGAGAACGCGACCGCTTGCGACGCAGTATGGCAGGTTCGGGCGAGAATAATGTGACGCCTTTCCCCGCCTCCGTGGAGGCCAACGGTGGCAGTGCTCAGGCGTAGAGCCGCTTTTTAAACCCCGAATGGCTGACCTTTCCGCGCGACGGCCGCTGACGAGCCGTGACTCGAAAGTTTTCATCCAGCTCGCCGCATGGTTGGCGCGAGTCGGCATCTCGCCAAATGCCATCTCGTTTCTCTCCATCGTTTGTGGGTTCGGCGCCGGGGCGGCCTATCTGGCGACCAGCCATTCCGAGGGCTGGGTTCAGCGGGGCTGCTGGCTCGGCGCGGCATTGTGCATTCAAGCGCGGCTTTTGGCCAATTTGCTCGATGGCATGGTGGCGGTGGAGGGCGGTAAAGGTGGCCCGACGGGGGGGCTCTGGAACGAGGCGCCGGATCGTTTGGCGGATGCGTTCATTTTTATTGGGGCGGGTTATGCGGCTGGTGGAAATGTCACACTGGGGTGGGCCGCGGCTTTGTGCGCGGTTCTGGTGGCCTATGTTCGCGCTTTGGGCGCCAGTCTCGGCGCGGGTCAGATCTTCCTCGGCCCACAGGCCAAGCAGCATCGAATGGCGCTGCTCACCGGGGTGAGCCTCCTTTCAGCGGCCATCCCAGTGCTGCCGACTTCGATCGGCTTGCGGCCTGCGCCCTGGCTGTTTTGCGCCCTGATTTTTGTCATTCTCGGCTGCGCCATTACCGCCTTCCGGCGGCTGCGCAGAATTAGCGATTATCTCCGCACTCAAGTCCGCCCATGATCTTTGGAATACACGCGCTCGCATTTTGGATAACGGTCGGCATTTTTGCCGTGCTCGCGCTGGCCCCCTTGCTCTTTCTCGGATTGGACTTTGCCAAAAAATTGTCGCCGGCTCTGCGCAGCGATTTGCTGATCCGCTATCGATCCTGGTTGATGCTCACGCCTTTGATGGTCGTGCCGGTTTTAGCGGGCCCGCTCGTTTCAATCGTGGCAATCGGGGTGCTCGCGTTGCTTTGTTACCGGGAGTTTGCCCGGGCCACCGGGGCATTCCGGCACCGGGCGATCAGTGTGGTGGTGGTGGTGGGGATTGTGCTGGAGACGTACGCGGCGGCGACTCGTTGGTATGCTTTATTTGTCGCGGTCGGGTCGTTGTTGGTATCGGCGCTGGTTATCGTTGCGCTGTTTGCTGATGAACCTAAGGGTTATATTCAAAGGGTGGCGCTCGGTATTTTCGCCTTTGTTATTTTCGGCGTGTGTTTAAATCATCTGGGCTATCTGGCGAACTTTCCCACGGGGCAGCCGTTGCTGCTGCTGATTTTGCTGTGCGTGGAGTTAAATGATATTTTCGCCTACTGCTGCGGCAAAATGATCGGCCGCCGCAAGCTGGCGCCGCAGACCAGTCCCAATAAAACTTTGGGCGGCTCAGTGGGGGCGCTGGTTTTAACTACGACTCTCTTTGCCTACCTGGCTCATTTTATTTTCTCGGGGAGCCGACTCGATCAGCCCGTCCATCTGCTGGCTATGGGACTGTTGTTGTCGCTGATTGGTCAATTCGGCGACTTGGTTCTTTCCAGCGTAAAGCGGGATCTCGGCATCAAGGACATGGCGGCCACGATTCCCGGGCATGGCGGTTTATTGGATCGCTTCGATAGCCTGCTCTTTGTCGGGCCCGCGCTTTTCCACTACGTCAGTTATTTCAGTTAACGGTATGGATTCCTGGCAATACCGAGCGGCAGCGGATCACGGGCTCAAGCCGCATGAGCGCCTGCGTAGTCTCAATCGGGAGTCGGGGATGGTTGCGCACCTTACGCAAGGGGCGTGGCGCTTGGTCTCGCGGGCTTATTTGCGGATCTATCATCGGTTGACGATTTGTGGGGCCGCGCACATTCCCAAAGGCGCGCCATTCGTGGTGGTGGGCAATCATTCCAGTCATCTCGATGCGTTGACTCTTGCGGCGGCGTTGCCGTGGAAGTTGCGGCGCTGGGTTTTTCCGATTGCGGCAGG
>JAYTYG010000269.1:0-2719 GCA_043742585.1 Spartobacteria bacterium | reverse complement strand
GGCTGTCCTGGCTTTGCTGGACACCACTGAGATCGTTTGCGGAGTCGTGGATAATGAATCCAGTATATTTATTAACGGGATCGATCCCACGCCGTATCTGCTGGATGAGGTGGTTAACGAGAACGTTTCCAAAATCGCGACCATCGCCGAAGTGCGCCGACGTTTGGTGGCTCTACAGCGAGCTTACGCTAATGACGTCGATGTAGTTATGGAAGGCCGCGACATTGGTTCGGCGGTATTTCCTGAAACGCCATATAAATTCTATATTGATGCCTCGCCGGAAGTTCGCGCGATGCGCCGGCAGCGCCAGGGCGTCCAAGACTCAATCTCCGTGCGTGATCGGCAGGATAGCTCGCGCCGCACCTCGCCTCTGATTATTGCTGAGGACGCGCATGTCATCGACAGTTCCCATCTAACTATCGATGGCGTGGTTGGTGAAATTATCGGCCGACTTAAGCTCAAGGGCCTGGAGATCGTCGATTGCGGATCGCGCATTGCCCGATAATGCACCGCGCGTTTAGGGCGTTATAGCGTGGCGATTCGAATGATTTGAGCTGTCTTTCGCCCGACTTATAATGGCAGCCTAATTCGTAATCTGTTATCCGCGTTCCACATTTCCAATGGGCCTAGTTTACGAGTTCCACTATCATTTCTCCCGGTTTTTAGCCCGCACGTTTTTTGATTTCCGGGTCCTGAATCAAGAACGCTTAATCGAGGACGGCGGCGTGATCATGGCGATGAATCACGAGAGTTATCTCGATCCGCCGTTGGCTGGGATCTCGTGTACCCGTGAGTTACATTATTTGGCGCGGAAGACATTGCTGGACTGGCCGGTTTTTGGGCGCGTGTTTCCGCATCTCAATGTCATCCCGGTGGATCAGGAGCGCGCAGATATGAGTGCGCTGAAAGTCCTCATTAAGTTAATCCGTAACGGGCATGGGACAGTGGTGTTTCCGGAAGGCTCACGAACACTGGATGGGGAACTGCTTCCCGCTCTGCCTGGGCTCGGATTGGTGATCGCCAAGACGCTTGCGCCCGTGGTGCCGATGCGAATCTTCGGCGCGCACAAAGCATTTCCGCGAGGCGGCAAGCCGCGTCTATTTCAGCCCATCACCATTGTGGTCGGGGAACCGATTTATTTTACCCGCAACGATTTGGTGGGCGAGGGGCGTGAGCTTTACCAGCGCCTGAGCGAGCGGGTCATGGAGCGCATCGCCGCGATTAAACTTGAGGATTAAGCGCGAGCACTGAAGCGCGTGGGGCCAGAGCGCGTGGGGCCAGACACAGGGCGTTCCTTCACCGGCAGCGGGAGATATTCTTTTGGGGAAGTAGCTGGGAAAACGCTTCGAAACCTTTTAAAATATAGAGCCATTATGATTCAAGAGCACCTCGATCAAATTCTCAGCAAAGTCCAGAATGCACCCAGCCTGCCGCCGGAAACCAAAGCTGATCTGGTTAATCTGCTCTCCGAGCTCAGGCAGGAGGTGAATCTCCTTTCGCAGACCGACCAAGACCACGCGAAAAATGTGACCCAGTTAGTGGTGGCATCCACCGATGAAGCCACTCAATCCGACCAACAGCCCGAAGTTCTCACTGAAGCTATTCGCAGCCTAAATGCTTCGGTGGAAGGACTGGAAACGTCGCATCCGACATTGACAGCCTTGGTCAATCGGATTGCCGTGACCTTGTCTAACATGGGCATTTGATACACGGCTATGCGCCGGATTGTAAGTCTCCGCAGCTCGGCGCTGATGCGTTAGCGCGCTGCTGCCAGCCGCACGCGCAAGGCGGTGAGATCCTCATCATCCAAAGCGGTTTGCCGATACCGGGGGTCGATAAGAAAGGCTCTTTCCAGCCGTCCCACAGCTTCGTCCAGATTACCCAGTAGGCAGTCATAACAGCCCACGTTGTAATGGAAGATGGCCTCAGCGTTCAGCACAGGCTCGCCAGTAAGAAGTAAGGCCTTGGCTTCCGCTACGCTCCGAAATCGGCGTTTGGCGTAAGACGTGACCAGGTAAAAATCGCCTCCCATCGGATGGCTTGAAATCGTGGCTTCCCCCAACGTTGTGGCATCCTCCCAGCGGCCCAACTTGTTGAGGATGTGCAGTTGAAGCAGGGTGATCTCGGGCAGCGCACTAATTGTCGGGTGTAACCCTGCGAGTTCAGCCCAAGCCTCCGCCGGCATGCCTAACTCAAGATAGCCTTCTGCGGCGTTAATTTGCCATTTGAACTCACGAGCTGCTGGATGCACTTCGGCGCTATAGCGGCTCCTTAGGCACTTCTCAAGCAGGACATTTTTTCACGCGCGTGGCAACGAGAGCCCGCAATCAGGTGTGTGAAAGTAGTTAAGGACATTAATTAGATTGCGCCCGGGACAGTCTCGAACCGATGCTGCCCGACTATTTTAAGTGCGTTTCGGCCATGATCGCGCCTCTTCGCGCGCGCTCGCAAGCAGCTCGCCGCAGTGCTTGAAAGAATTCGAATTAGGCTGAGTAACGAAACTCTATCGCCAGTGCACGGGACTTTTTAGACGATTTTAAGACGACGAATTTATCAATATGTGGAAGAAAATGATTTTCATGCTGGTGATAACAGGCGCCTTCGTGGGCGCGCTGGGAGTCATCAAAAAGAGGCAGATTAAGGAAGGCACGGCCATGCAGGGTAAGTTCGCCCCGCCGCCACCGGCAGTGACGACAGTGGTGGTAAGAGCTCAGATTTG
>JAYTYG010000268.1:0-2315 GCA_043742585.1 Spartobacteria bacterium | reverse complement strand
TGAGGAGTATCGCTCCGAAGAGGGGTTACCGATGCTGGCGAAGATTTTGTCCCAGAGGCACGGTTTCAAATGCACGGTTCTGTTCGCCGTGAACCCCGCCGATGGAACTATTGATCCGAACGAGCACGTCAATATCCCCAATCTCGAGGCCCTGCAAACTGCGGACAAGATGGTGCTGCTCCTCCGCTTTCGCGAGCCCGCCGACGATCAGATGAAATACATCGCCGACTACATCGATTCGGGGAAGGGCATCATGGGCCTGCGCACCGCCACCCACGCCTTTAAATTTGATAAGCCCGGCGCCTATCAGAATTACAGTTTCAACAGCAACGATCCGGCGTTCAAAAACGGCTTCGGCAAACAGGTGCTGGGTGAGACCTGGGTCAATCATCACGGCGGCCACGGCAGCCAAAGTACGCTTGGCCTGCTCGCTCCGGCAGCCGTCGGCAATCCGATCCTGCGCGGCATCAAGGATGGCGATATCTGGGGCGGCACCGATGTCTATGCAGTGAATCTGCCGATTGCAGACGCCACCCCGCTCATCATGGGCCAGGTGCTGAGCGGCATGAAGCCCAGCGATCCGCCTGCGCCGGGGACCGAAGATCCCGGGACCAAGAAAATGAGCGGGAAGAATTTCCCGATGATGCCTGTGGCCTGGACTCGCAGCTACACCGGGCCCTCCGGTAAAGCTGCGCGCGTGTTCACCACGACCATGGGCGGCGCAATGAGCGGGTCGCACGATTGGGACAGCGCGGGGCTGCGCCGACTGCTGGTGAACGCGACTTACTGGTGCGCTGGCTTGGAGGCGAAGATTCCGGCCGCCGCCAATGTCGAGATTGTCCCTGGAGGCGAATTCAAGCGCGGTGTGAAGCCGCAGGACGTCGCGCACTAGTCCCGGCGGTTGGGAAGAAAGATGAGGGGCGGCGGGCGGCCGGGAATCCTGGCTGCGGCCGCCCCTTTTCTTCTCTGCGGATCAGCGCCTGCGTTAAATCATTGATCGGTTAGTCTACGCCTGCGGCGCTGCTATCGGACGGCCGTTAAACCGATATAAAGACCTTGTGCATCGCACGGGCCATCGCTATTTCCACCGCCGCATGAGCAAAAACTGGAATCAATCAAGGCGGGTGGACGGCGGGGCACTGGTGTGGGTGTTAGTGGTGTTTGCGTTGGTGGCGGTTGTCTGTCTCGTCAGCAAGAAGCCGAAATCGCCGAAGCCACCGGCATCACCCGTCATCGTGGCGGCCACGCCAGCGCCGGCCACTCCAGTGCCGGTGCTCGTCACGCCCGACCCTCTACCGGTGGCAGTCGCGGCGCCGCTCGCCACGCCAGCGCCAGAGCCACCGACTCCGACCGTGGATTTCGCGACGGTGGCGCGCACGCCCGCATTGTGGCCCGCGCAGGTGGCTTTGTTGAAGCCGGTGGCTTTTCCTGTTTTATTGGATGGTCGCGTTGCAGGGTCGGTGACGGTGCCAATCGGCACGCGCCTGCGCTTGCTGCGCGTTTCTGGGCAGTTCCTGGAGGTGGAGCATCACGCTCAAAAGCAGGTCGTGCCGGCAACCTCGACCGACCTCATGCAGAGCGCCCAGGTGACATTTGCTAGCGCTGGCTTCGTGTTGCCTGAACCCCAGGCCGCGCCTGTGGCGCTAGTGCCTGAACCTGCCAGAGTAGCCGCGCAACCAGTGCTGGCGCAGCCAGTTGTCACACAGCCAGCGATCGCTCCAGTCCCCGCGACCTTTGAGCAACGGGTAAAGGTGGAAGCGCTGCGGACGCGATCGAACAAGATCGCAGGCGGAGACTGGGACGATAAGACTGACCGCATCGCTTTCACGGTTAAGTGCGTCAACTCGGACACCGTGTTGGGATTCAGCGACTGCACGGCGGAGTTCTATATTTTTGCCCAGAACATCCTAAACCCGAAATCGTTCATGCTCCTGTTAAAGGAGAGTTTTACTTTCTCATTGCCGCCCCTCGGCGCCCATGAATTTTCGACGGGGGAAGCTGTGACCCGATACGACCCGAACGGCGCGCGGTTCGGTGCGAAATATGAGGGCTGGGCTTTGGTGATTCGGGACAAATCCGACAAGATCATCATGACGAAAGCATCGCCGCCGGCCTGGTTGCCGGTGGCAGACAAGTTGAAGACACTCACCGTGAAGTCCTCCTACGGGCACGATCTAAAGCCTGCGAATGCATATACCCACTCCCGGTAGCTGAGGGGAAATTTATGAGGTATGAAGTATGAGGGAAGAGGATCCTTCGGGCTAAACTCCTGTGCTTTGTTATAGAAATGTAACGCAGAGACGCGGAGAACTGTA
>JAYTYG010000267.1:0-4049 GCA_043742585.1 Spartobacteria bacterium | reverse complement strand
CAGAGTCTCGACCTTCGTCAGCTGCGAGGCGAACGAGATCGCGTCACGCGTGCCGGCGTAGAGGGTCAGCTCCGCACCCGTCTTGGGCAGGTTGTTGGTGACGTACAGCGTGAAGCGGTCGATCATGCCCAGCTTGCCGTTGCGCCACGACATGTTCATTGGTGATGATGTAACCGGTGGAATCGATGATGAATCCTGAGCCGAGGCTCTGGACCTTTTGCCGCAAGGTGCGGGCCGGTCGAGTGGAGCCACCGAAGAATTGGTTGAATAATTCGTCATAGGGATCGCGCACCGTGCGCTGGAGGATGCGCTCGGTGTTGATATTGACGACGGCCGGCATGGTCTTGGCCACGGCGATGACGCTGGGTTCACTCGCGGGATCGCCTTGCGCCAGCACTGGCGCGAGCGGGGCTACGGCCAGGAGAGCGGCAAAACAGCAGGACACTTTCAATCGGCGCAGGTTCATAGAATAGAGGTTTTTTGGATATCCTCTGACACGGTAGCCGGGCGTGCGCTCAATTTATCCCAAAAACGAGCATGGAAAAAGTCGGCCCGCAAAGCAGTTCCGCAGGAGCCTCCTCAACTGATTGGCCCCGTCTGAAGTGCACACTTTATGGAGAGCATGAGAGTCCATGCACTTCTGCACCCCTTTCAATCTTTGTGCTCTTTGTGTTCTATGCGGCTTTCATTTCCGGGATCGAGAAATTTCCTAAAGCCCTCCCGGCTTTGGTCGAAGTGTGAATATGAACCTCTCCCATGTCGCTCCGGTAACCGAAAGCTACTCCGATTTACTCGCGGAAATCGCCGCTTCGAATTTCAGCGGTTGGCGCGCCAGCGAACTGCTTTTCGGCCGGCGCGAGCAGCTCCTGGGCTCTTCCCGGCGCACGGGCGGCGTGGTGAATCCCGGGCGGGTGGAGGTGAAGGGGCTCAGTGCGGAAGGCCGCTTCGTAACGCTTTTCGTGATCTAGCCTAAAATCAGCGGCCGGTCCAAATCGGGCTGGTGAAGGCCGCGGGCTTGGTGGAGGTGGCTGCCCGGTCAGCGAAGTTGATCGACGCTGCGTGCCCATCGGCATAAAGCGCGTTCAAGGCCTCGGTATGACGAAAGCCGAGTGACTGGGCAGCCGCCACGGTCGCGGCAGCGACATCGCCGGAAACCGTGAGCCAATCGGCGACCGCTTTAGAATTGTAGGTTCCGATTGCTACATAACCGTCCGTGACAAGAATCGTGCTTGTGGGAGCCTCTATAGAGACGATTTTTACAGGGCCAGCCGGAGGGTTGCCAGCGCCTGCGTCATCTGTGGTGGCACTGGTTGAAGTGCTGGCTTCCAAGGCGGTGCTGGCCATGTATTGGCATGCAACCGTGCCCTCAGGCGGTCGTTTGGTTTCCGACGGGCAGAGAAACAGGTTGTTGGGCACTGCTGTGTACGTCCCACCTGCACTTTTTGCGAAACTGTTGATGTAAGGGTTGATGGCCATATACCATGAGCTTTCCGGGCTGCTGACGGCGCCGACTCCATTATTGACCGTCCTCGGCAGATACCCGTCATGATCGGTGGCATACGAGATCAAGCTGACTCCTATCTGCCGCATGTTTGAATTGCAGGCGGCTTTCCTCGAGCTTTCCATGCTCTTCTGGAATGCGGGAAGCGCTATGGACGCCAGGATCGCAATGATCGCGATCACCACCAGTAATTCGACCAATGTAAACGCTTTCCTGCGTCCCTGTACAAAACGCCAGAGGCTCGAATTTGACTTGTGGGAAGGATGGGCGGCGGGAGTAAGAGAGGGGAACTTCATAGTGGGGGGCTATTGACTAGCCGACAATGGCGGCGGATTGCGTGCTTCGAGCAAACGATGTCGAGCTTTAAGCGATGCTGGCTGAAAGCGTGCCGGACGCTAGCAGGGCGTCTCGGAACGGCGCAATCGCAAAGCAAGATCGCACCGATCAAGCCCCCAAATCCTCGGGGTAAAACGCTTTGCCGATTCTGTCGGCAGCCAGTCAGCCGTAGATTGCTGGCCTCGGGCCGGAACCCCTTGAGAATCAAGGGGGGAGCGGGTGAAGAGACTCGAACTCTCGACATCTTCCTTGGCAAGGAAGTGCTCTACCAACTGAGCTACACCCGCGTGAAGCGGCCGGAAAATTAGAAGCCCGCGGCGCCGCTTGCAAACATTATTTTGAGAAATTTATCAGAGCCTCGCTCCAAGTTGCGCGCCGATCGCCAGCAGTAATGCGCTTTCCTCTGTCGGCCACTCGTAGGCGGTCGCTTTCGCTATCCCCAGCACGCCGCGCAATTCGCCGCCGACTAAGATGGGGACCGCGATCGAGCCTTCCATCCCGGTGGTCTTTGCCGCAGGGCGCGCCTGGCCGCTGGTGTCGGTCTGAAGGTTGCAGAGGGTGACTGGCTCCAGGCGTTGGGCTGCGAGTCCGGCGATGCCTTTGCCGATGGGGACCTGTCGGATGATGTCGACAACAGGCGGCGGGATGTTGGCGGATGTTACGAGTGTGAGGAGGCCGTTTTCCATTCCATGCACGGTGCCGGCTTGGGCGCCAAAATGGAGCATGGTGGCGGCCAACACTTCAGCGGGGGTGCCGCCCAGGGCGTTGGTGATGGAAATCGGTAGGATGGCGAGGGAGCTCATAGGCGTGGAGTCTGGGCTGAACGGCCCGGGGGTTGCAATCCGTAGAAACCCAGAATCGATCCTCGCGCAGGCTTGGACTCCTCTTCAGAGTTAACAAAAAGAATGAGCGATCTTCCTTCCATTCTCATCGTCGAGGATAGTGCCAGTCAGGCGCTTTTACTCGAACAACTGCTGTTGCGCCATTTTACGCGCGTGCTCGTGGCTCACGGCGGGGCGGAGGCGCTGGGGCTCATGCGCGCAGAGCGGCCGACTCTGGTCATTAGCGATGTGAAGATGCCTGAGATGGATGGCTATGAGCTTTGCCGCCAAATCAAGGCTGATCCGGCTTTGGCGTCGGTGCCGCTGATCCTGATCACTTCGCTCATTGATCTGGTCGATGTGGTCAAGGGCCTGGAATGCGGGGCGAGCGGCTTTCTCTCCAAGCCTTATAACGAGGCGCATCTCCTCGCGCGGATTCAGTTTCTGTTGGCTAATCCCCAACTGAGCGTGGCCAGCGAGTCGGCGGCCGGTGTGGACATCAATTTCGCCGGCAAATCTTTCGTGATTGAGAGCGGGCGGGAGCAGATTCTGTCGTTTTTATTGTCGGCGTATGAGCTGGCTTTGGTGAAAAACAAAGAATTGCAATCTGTCAGCGAAGCGTTGCAGGTGCAGGCGCTCGTGCTGGAGCGCTCGAATCAGGATCTCGAGCAGTTTGCGTCCGTGGCTTCCCATGATTTGCAGGAGCCGCTGCGCATGGTGTCGAGTTATCTCGGCTTGCTGGAGCAGCGGGCTGAGATGCGCTTGGATGCCAAGGAGCAGGGGTATGTGCAGTATGCGGTCGATGGCGCCCGGCGGATGCAGCAGATGGTGGATGATTTGCTGGAGTTTTCGAATGTGAAGACGGGTGGCAAATCACTGGCTCAGGCGGATCTGGGGCGGGCGCTCGAAAACGCGTTGACGAATCTGGAGGTCACCATCGGCGAGTCTCGCGGCGTGATTACCTATGATCTCATGCCGGCGGCTTTGGTGGATATCACTCAGTTTACGCAGCTCCTGCAGAATTTGATTGGTAACTCGCTGAAGTTTTGCGCCCAACGGCCCCCAGTCATCCATTTAGGCTGGGAGCGGCGCTGGGGGCAGGACTGGGTGTTTTCCATCCGCGATAACGGCATTGGAATCGCCCCGGAAAACTTCGAGCGGATTTTTCAGCTTTTCCAGCGGGTCCACGGGAACGGCGAATATCCCGGCTCGGGAATGGGGTTGTCGATTTGTAAGAAGATCGTCGAGCGGCATGCCGGGCGGATCTGGGTGGAGTCGGAGCTGGGCAGCGGCACCACGGTGTTTTTCACATTGCCGGATCTTGGCCGAGTGCCGTTCGGGGGGAGGGGAGGCAATTATGAAGGATGAAGTATGAAGTATGAAGTATGAAG
>JAYTYG010000266.1:0-3775 GCA_043742585.1 Spartobacteria bacterium | reverse complement strand
ACGTCCTCCAGCCCAGGGTTGCTGAGGAGTTATGAAGGATGAATGATGAAGGATGAACAAAGACAGAAGCTTCGGGATCAACGGCAACTGCGCACTCCGAATCTTCATCATTCATCATTCATCCTTCATAATTCCCAATGAGGCCCCGCTACTGGTCCTGATCGAGTTTGAAGTTGATGTTCAACTCGTAGAAGTCTCCGCCTAACCCCTCAGGCAATGGGTCCACGCTGCTCACTTTTTGCGCGGCCGCCAGCACCGAGTCGTCCATCACTGTATTCCCCGAGGAATTCGCAATCTCGCGCTTGAGCACGGTGCCGTCTTTGCCGATCCGCAGTTTGAGTGTGGTCACAAATTCCTGCGACGAGCGGACGATGGACGTCGGTTGCACCCATTGGCTGTCGAAGCGGGATTGCAGCATCTCGTGATACCAACCAAAGGGCGAAGTCCCTGTCCCCCCGCCTCCTGTTTTCCCCGGGCCTTTTCCGGTGCCCGTCCCGGTGCCGGCGCCGGCTGATTTTTGGCCATTGGATTTGCCTGCCGGATTGGCCGCATTATTGGCCCCGGGATTGGCCGCATTGGCTGCGGCGCCGGGGGTGGCTTTCGGCTTGGCGGTCGGCGTGCCTGTCGCGGGCGGCGTGCCGTCGGGCTTCGCTTTGGGGGTTGCCGCCATGCCGTCTGGTTTCGGCGTGGCCTTTGGTGTGGATTTGGGCGTTGTCGGTTTCGGCGTTGCGGGCTTTGGCGTTGTCGGCTTCGGCGTTGCGGGCTTTGGGGTTGCCGGCTTCGGCGTTGCGGGCTTTGGGGTTGCCGGTTTCGGCGTCGCTGGCTTCGGCGTTATGGGCTTTGGCGTCGCCGGTTTCGGGGTCGCGGGTGCCGGGGTGGCTTTGGGCAATACGATCTCGCTCGGCTGTTCTGGGGGCTGTTCTGGAGGCTGTTCTGGGGGTGGTTCTGGGGGTGGTTCTGGCGGCTGCTCCGGGGCGGGCTCGGGCGTGGGTTCCGGGGGCGCGGGTGGCGTCGGCGCGGGCGCGACTTCAATGACGGGCTCAGCCGTCGACTCAGAGGCCTCGGAGCTCGCCGCTTCGCCGCCAGATGCGCCGCCATCGAGCCACATAATTTGTTCTGCCGGCACGGCCTTGGAAACGATTTTGCTAACCCCGTAAAACGCTGTCACTAACAACACATGCAGGCCGCCGACGATGATCAGGTTCCGCCAAAAAAGGCGTTCGCCGGCGTCCCCCACCAGATCCTCCGCTGATTCAGGCGGCATGCTTAGTTCTCCGGATTGGTGACGACGCCGACCTTGGAGATTTTGGCGCGCTGGATGGCGTCCATGACGTCGATGAGCTTTTGTACCGGCAACTCTTTGTGGGAGCGAATGACCACGGCGATCTCGCTGCGCTGGGATTTGAGGGCGCTGAGCTCGGATTCGAGCTGAGGCAGGGCGATGATGGCGCCGTTGAGTTTTATTACCTGGTCGCGGTTGATTGACACTGTCTGCACGGCGCTGGGATCGACCGCTTTGCTCGCGGCTTCGCTGGAGGGGACCACCAGATCGACGCTGTTATCCATGAGCGGCGTGGTAATCATGAAAATAATCAGCAACACGAACGCCAGATCCAGCAAAGGCGTGACGTTGAGCTCGCTGATCGTGTGCAGACCGTGACGTTCAGAAAAACGACGCATTTTATGGCATTAATGAAGTCGGGCGCCCGGAACCGCGCTAAAGGCGGCGGGACCGATCGCCGTGATCGACAAATTTATGTTCAAACTCGCTCGCCAGTTCGGCCGCGAAGTTGTCGAGTTCGACGATCATTCCCCGCAGGGTGGTGATGAGGTAATTGTAGCCGAACATGGCCGGGATCGCGACCAGTAGGCCGGTGACGGTGGTGATGAGCGCCGCGGAAACGCCGGGCGCCATGGCCGCGAGATTGGCGGAGCCCGCTGCGGCGACGTCGCTGAATGTATCCATGACGCCCCAGACCGTGCCGAGCAGGCCCAGGAACGGCGCGCCGCTGACTGCGGTGGACAATACCACCATCTGCGATTCCAGGCGCAGCGCGGTTTCGCCCACGGCCCGTTCCATGGCGGAGGTGACCACGCGCATTTGGGCCGGTGAAATCTTGGGCGCCGTGTCGAGGCGACCGCGGAAAGTTTCATCGACCTCGGCGGAGCCCAAGAGTTGAAAAGTGAGTTCGCGGCAACCGGCTTTGTACACAGCGAACACCGGGGCCCCTTCGTACCGGGCGCGGTCGGTGTAAAGGTGGAGGGGTTGACGGTCGGCGCGGAAAAGCTGGAGGAAATTTTGGCGGCGGCGCTTGGCTACATTGAGGACGCGAAACTTCGTAGCCATCACCGTCCAGCTAAACACCGAGGCGGCGAAGAGCAGGAAAATGATGATTTTCCCGGGCAGCGTCGAATTTTCGAGAGCGAAAATGAGACCGCCGCCCGAGGCAAGAATTGAGATCGGGAAAAGCGTTGCCGCCATACGCAGGGGATTGCTGTAGTGTAAAGAACGCGTCTCTTCAAAGGCAAACCTGTGAAAACTCTTCCCTCCTCACGCGCTCTGCGCTTTTTCCTGCTCGTTAACTTCGGGCATTTGGCCGTGGCCGCGCCCGTTGCGGACCCGGCGGCGCCGAATAAATACGACGTATTCGCCAAGGCCTTGATGCCGTTTGTGGGAGTGGTGGCCGGCAAATCAAAAGGGTCGCAGGATTCCCAGAACGCCCCAGAGAACAGCCCCCAGAACCCCCAGAACCCCCAGAACAGGGCGGGGTCGATGACGCTGCGACTCGAGCAAATGACCGGGTTGGGCGCGGAATGGGTGGGTAAAACGGCTCGTTTACAGGTTGAAGCGCCCGACAAATTGCGCCTCCAGGCCCCTGTCCTCGGCGAGGAATTGACCATCTGTCGGCATGGCCAGGAAATCTGGGTCGCGCCCGGTGCAAAAGTGGCGGCGCTGCTTGAGGCGGCAGCAGCCTTCAAAAAGTTACCGGCAGCCAATCCGAAATTCGAGCTCAAGCCCTTTGCCCTGCCTGTGTCGGAGAAGCAGTTGGTGTTTTTGCCGGCCCTATTTCAACTCAGCGACGTGGGGACCGAGCCGCTGGACGGCGCGCCATGCCGGGTGCTGGATGTGGAGCTCATGTCGCCGTTGGCCAAGTCTTTGAAGGTCAAAGATTGGATGGCCCGGATCTGGGTGCGCCCGGACTCGCTGTTGGCGCGCATCACAGTGAGTCGGCCGGGTTGGGCCATTGTTTTGAGGATCGACGAATGCAAGTTTGCGCCCTCCCTACCGGCCGCGACTTGGGAGCCGGTGCCCGGGACGGATGTGATGAAACTCACGCCCGTGCAATACGACCAACTGTTGCGGTCCATCGTGGGCGGTAAACCTTAGGCGGCTCAAACACATGTGGTCCCGGGTTGGCAACGCGCCCCGGCAGGTCGCCGATTCAGGGCTTTACCTGTATTTTGCGATAAACCAGGGCGGTGTCCTGGGCTGGTATGGGCCGAACCGTTGGTGCTGGGGAATACGCATGGGCCATTTTTTGAAGCCGACATAGGGACAGACACTTTATCTCTCAGCTAAACGGCGGATAAGGATTGAGGCATTGAAAATGGTGATAAATGAATGGCGGCCAAGAGCGGGCGGAACCGCGTTGCGGTTCTGTCGTTTCTCTGGTGCTTCCCAGGGTAGCGCAAAGCCGCAACCCTGGGCTGGAGGGCGGAACGCCCTTGGCGTTGCAGATGATTTATGAGTCCAAGCGCCATGGATTGGGCACTA
>JAYTYG010000265.1:0-3780 GCA_043742585.1 Spartobacteria bacterium | reverse complement strand
GGACGGTAAAGCCGAGGTGCTGATCGAGAATTATGTGCCGGCTGCCTATATGCGGGGATTGCTCGGAGAGTAAGGGCGGTTGGGCGGTTTCTTCGGGCGCTTTTTAGAATGAATATTTACGAGTCCGATAAGCTGCTCTCGGAGTATCTGCTGTTTCATTACGGGGCGCCCGGGGAGATTCTCCCCTACGACTTTGGGCCGCAGTCGGCGCTGGATTTTGCGGTGCGCTGCGTGAGCTTGGGAGTGGATGCGTCTCGGGTCCCAGTCCAGGCTGCGGCTCTCGACTTGGGGTGCGCGGTGGGGCGCTCCAGCTTTGAGTTGGCGCGGCTTTGCCAGCGTGTGGTGGGGATCGATTTCTCGGCGCGTTTTGTGGCCGCAGCTGGGCATCTGGGCGAGCACGGGGCGCTGGCGTATTCGCGCTTGGACGAGGGAGCGTTGAGCACGCCTTTGGTGGCGGCTGTGTCGGCGGAGATCGCGCGCGACCGGGTGCGGTTTGAGACCGGGGATGCGATGGATTTGCGCGTGGATCTGGGGTCGTTCGATGTGGTGTTGCTGGCGAACTTGATCGATCGCCTGACGCATCCCTCGCATTGCCTGGCGCGGCTCCCTGACCTGGTGAAGACCGGGGGGCAGTTGGTTATCACTTCGCCTTACACCTGGCTGGAGGAGTTTACGCCGCGCGATAACTGGCTGGGCGCCCGCTGCGAGTCTGCGGGGGAGGGGACGCTGGAGGCGTTGACGGAAATTTTAGAGCCGCATTTTGAAAGGGTCGCCACTTTGGATCTGCCGTTTTTGATCCGGGAGCACGCCCGTAAATTCCAGTGGAGCGTGGCTCAATGCACGCGCTGGATTCGGCGCTGAATTTTTGAGATGCCTACGGATTGGGAGTTGCGTTATCGGCAGGGCGGTCGCATACGGGCCCCTTTTTCAACAAGACGCCGAGGGGGACGGGAAATAGACAGGCGCTTGGTCCATTGCGTCTCTGCTCTGCGGCGTTAGGTTCCTGCGTTGCAGGGGGGGCTGCGTCTAACGGCCCGTGGCGTTAGGCGCCGGCGAGGGCGGGCTCAAATTCGCATTCCTCGCTGGAGGACCCGAATTTCGGATAAATGAATTTGCAGGCGACCACGTTGTCCTTGGTGATCCCGACTGCACGTTGCAGGCCCCGTGTCTGTAGGTGCTTTAATGAATGATACAGCAGCGCAGTCCCAAGTCCCCGGCTGCGGTATTCCATCGAGACACAAGGGCCGGAGATCAGGTGGTTCTCGGAGTCAGCGGTGGTAATGAGCGCGGAGGCGCCGATGATGCGTTGACCGTGGCAGACGACCATTGCCGGTGTGTCGTCGCGTTCAAAAAGGGCATCGATTTGCGACTGGAGCGGTATCCGGAAGTCGTTGAAGGCATCGCTCCAAGCTGAGTCGCTTGAAAAGGCGCTGAAGATCACATTGCTGACGGTCTTCTCCTCTCCACGCTCGGCGGGCCGAACGAGGTAACGTTCGGGGAGGGTGCTCTCAAAAGGCGGAAGCTTTTTGAGCTCCCAAGTAAAGCGCGTCCAGCGCACCAATTTCATGACTGCAGAGTCTAGCGGTCAAGAACCGGAAATCAACGGATAAGAGCGCACCCTATGAGGTGTTTTTCCTTCGACCCTATGCCAAGGCCATAAAAGCCCGTCGCGTGGAGCGGTTCTGGGCGTTCCTCACTCGGCGCCGATTTTGTGCAGGGACGCGCGGAATGGGGCGTAAAAGTCCTGGGTCCTCGCAAGTGTCCGCCGCAGGACAGGCCGGAAATGAGCGACTTGCGCCTGCGCCAGGACCATATCCACGCTGTGTTCGAAGGCTTGCGTCTCGTCGGCGGTGATGAAGTTTGAACCAATCAAAACGATGAACTGCCGATGCCGGTTTGCCGCAGGCGCGGAAACGGCCTCCTGCAGGACGCGGTTGGACTCCAGATCCGGACATTCCAGGAGCTCGGGAATAATCAGAAGATCGTAGGTGTGCGTGCGCAGTTTAAGCACCAGATCGTCGATGGATATCCCGGTGTGGATCTTGTAGTTAAGCTCCGTGAGGTTTTGGGTGAAGAAGTTCTGAGGCTCGGGGTCGAAAACGCAGATCAATGCCGTGAGGTCGCTGGGTTCGAAAGTGTCGAGTCGGAGGGAGTTGCTCATGGGGCGGGCGGTTATGGCTTGGAGCGTAATCCCGAGGAGGGTAGGTCGAGGCGGAAGCCCGATGGTTTTTCACTGTGTTCGCCCCGTTGCTTTTTGATCTGATCCAAGTAGCGCGTCATGCGCGATTTGTTGGTGGCGTAGAGATTGGCAATTTCCTCGCTGATCCGGTTTTCCTCGTAAGCGCGGCCGATGGATTGATCAAAAGTGGTCCACCCGTAGAGGGCGCTGGATTCGATGATTTCGTAAAAGGTGCGGCCTTCGGATTCGCCGAGGGCGATGGTTTCGCGGGTGCGCAGGTTCGAGCCCATGATCTCGTTAATGAGCACGCGGCCATTGGCATCGAGGTTAGGGGCGAGGCGCTGGCTGACCACGTACCGCATGACTTCGGCCATGCGCAGCCGCAATTGCGCTTCTTCGGAGCGCTCAAACATTCCCAAAATTCGGTTGATGGACTGGCCGGCGTTGACCGTATGCATGGTGCTGAGCACCAGATGCCCGGTTTCCGCTGCGGTGAGCGCAATTTCCACGGTGGCGCGGTCGCGCATTTCGCCGACCAAAATCACCTTCGGCGCCTGTCTGAGCGCCGAACGCAGGCCGCTGGGGAAGTCTTCGAAATCGCTGCCCAATTCGCGTTGGTTGAACGTCCCCTTTTTGTGCGGGTGAATAAATTCGATGGGATCTTCCAATGTCACCACATGCACGGCTTGGGTGAGATTGATCTCATTGAGCATCGCGGAAAGCGTTGTGGTCTTGCCCGCCCCGGTGGCGCCGGTGACCAGGATGAGGCCGTTGCGTTCCTGACACATTTCCTTGAAAATGGGAGCCAGTCCCAGGGCTTCGAGCGTGGGAATCTCGGTCTGGGTTTTCCGCATGATGATGGCCAAATTGCCGCGTTGGCGGAAAATATTGACCCGGAACCTGGCGGTAGTGCTGACGGCGTAACTGCAGTCGCAGGCGCCTTTGTTGACTAGGTCGTGGATCAGGCGCCGATCGTTGCCGATGATGTTGAGGGCGATTTTTTCGGTCTGGAACCGTGTGAGCGACCGAATAAAGGGCGGCACATTGGCGTCTTTGAGTTGCCCGAAGGTTTCGACCTGAAACGGCCGGCCCACGCAGAAGAGCAGATCGGAAATGCCGGGATGCGTTTCCAGCATGGCGCTGAGGAGTTGATCGAGTTCTGGGCGTCTCACAGTGAGTGGTAGGGGGTTGGGGGCAGGTGGGCTGGAGATTATCCTAAAAACGAGAATGGAAAGAAGTAGGTGCGCAGGTCGTTCAGTAGGAGTTACTTACACTGGTCGGCCCCGTCTGAAGTGCGCCCCCTTGCTGGAGCGCTCATTTCACAGCAAAAGCCGCAAAGACCGCAGAGGCTGTAAATGCCGAGAGCCTTTGTGCTCTCTGTGTTCTCTGCGTTCTCTGCGTTCTCTGCGTTCTCTGCGGTTTTCAGCGCCGGATTTTAGTCCTCCCAGTCGTCCGGCGGCGTTTTTAGAAAGACCCGGAATTTCTTGCGGTCGATGGACTTCTCATAGGCCTCTTCAGGGGAGATCCTCGCGGCGCGCAAATGCTCCATGATGGAGTCGTCCAAGGGTTGGTTGCCCTTCTTTTTTCCGACCTGCATCATG
>JAYTYG010000264.1:0-2468 GCA_043742585.1 Spartobacteria bacterium | reverse complement strand
GCCGCTCAGGTCTACGATATTTTTCACGCCAAATGCCTCGATTGCCACGCCTCCACATTGGCCAAACCCAAAGGCAAATTCGGTTTCGTGCTCGATCTTGCGCGCATCGTCTCGAAACCCAAATACGTGCGCAAAGGCCAGCCGGATAAGTCCGATATCTACACATTGATCCGCGACGGTGACATGCCCGGCGAAGACTCCAAGGTGTCGCCCCTCACAGCTGCGGAAAAAGAAGCCGTGCGGCATTGGGTGGAGATCGGTGCCCCCAGCGATTTGGCCGGTGTGAAAGGCAGCCTCTCCTCGCCCACCCCGCAGGAAGAGACCAAAGTCCCGCCACCTCTCTGGAAACATCTTCTGAGCTGGGTCGGCAAATTTCATCCCGTCTCCACACACATCCCCATCGCGCTCATGCTGGTGGCCGTGCTCGCCGATGCTCTCGCGTGGTGGACCAAGCGCGGATCCTGGATGCAAACCGTTCGCTTCCTGGTGATTGTCGCAGCCCTAGGCGGAATCACTGCGGGCGGCCTGGGCTGGATCAACGCCTATTTTTCGAGCTACACCGCCGCCAACCAGATTCTGCTCTGGCATCGGTGGCTGGGCACAGGCACCGCCGTCTGGGCTGTGCTCTGCGCTATCCTGGTCTCGATCCACGAATGCAGGGAAGGTTCGCTGGAACGGAAACGCTTCCGCTGCGCCCTCTTCTTTGGTGCAACGCTGGTGGGCGTCACGGGCTTCCTGGGAAGCGCGCTCACATACGGGCTCGATCATTACCAATGGTGACGTTTCATTGCGCTGCGCCTTGTCGTTAACATTACGCGAATGAGCACGATCCCAGCGTTGGCGCTCGGCGTGCTGCTCTGAGCCGGCCGAGTGACAGACGCGCCACCTGCGGCGACGGATAAACTTTGATCGCTGCGAGCCCAAGCGAACTCCGTCAGCTTCAGGGTTAGCCCTATGACTAGCCGAGCGACGGGGCATAGTGTCTGGAAACGCTGACTGCACAAGGAACAGCAGCCAGTGCTCCGAAAACGTGGCGCGCTGAATTGGTCGGTTATCCGAACAGCCGTCAGCAAATAAACCGGTAACGCTTTTCACAGATTCGTGATTCAAAGGGATTGTGGTTGCACTAACGGTTTATATGGCTCCCAGTTCTGGAGTTCGTGATACTTACGGCAGGCGTCATCCCATGAGTCGGCGATAATGCGCCAAATCAGCTCACTGCAATCTGGCTGAATCAATCCATCTCCGAAGCGAGGGGGGGTATCTCCCTCGATAAGCGTGTGCGCGACTCCGTCACTGCCCCATGCTGTATAGATCGGCGTAGCACTTAGCCAGATTGTATTGCGCCTTCGCATAGCCCCCTGCCCCGCGCTACTCGAATAAGCTTCCCCCAAGCTGGGCCGTCGTCAGCAACGACTTGGAATACAAGGCAGGGATCTGGAAGCTAGGCGCCATCGAGGCTTCGCTTCGCCTCCCTCAAAAAAGCCTCTGCCTCACGAACGCTCCGAGCAAATAAACACGCGTCCTAACCATGAGACGTGTCTTTTTTAGCGGCACCAAACTATGAGACATGTCCTTTTTCCGCATACTCCTCCATCCATTGCGGCGAGTCCCGGCACTCTCTGTGCGCCGGGTTGATTGAAACCAGGGTTATTTCCAGCGATCTTGGTTTTGCTGGGCGCAAATCGTCGAGCTCTTTCCGTGCCGGGCTCGGCGACCCCAAGGAGCCTCCGGCACTTCGCCAGAATAACTGTTACCAACTTACTTCTGATCGTAAGTCTGGCTGAATTGTGGTCGTAGCGGTTTTTTGGGAATTGCCGGGCTTTACTCGTATCTTGCAGCCGAATTGCCGCACTGTGGTCGTAGGGTTGGGACGAGGGGGGCCAGGGCGTGTTGTTTGGGGGGCGCTGGCGAGGCCTAAAACGCGAAAGTGGCGTCGTGAAAAAATCACGACGCCACTGACGGGATGCTATATGTTAAACGATAATTTTATTACACGGCGTTAGATGCCTGCGGTGATGCTGGCGTTAGATGCTGGCGGTGATGTTGGCGGTGATGTTGAGCATGGCGTCGCGGAAGGTGAGGCCAAGGATTTGGGTGAAGAAATCGATGGTGTTGCCGGCGAGCTGGCGCTCTGGCCAGCGCCAATAGTTGTCTTTTAGAAGTAGCCCGGAATGGGTTTGCGGCAGCGTTAAATTGCTAGCTTCCAATTCTCGCAATTCCAGGCCGCGTGCCCGCAGAAGCAATGCCAGAGGGGCTTTGCGGGCGGCGCGGATTTGCTCGCGCCACCAACGCGCAACGGGGTTGGCGGTCGTAAATATTCGGTGAAGCCCTCGCCGGAAAAAAGTTGAGGCGGCACTCATTTTAATCGGAACACACAACTCAGGGGCCGGTATGTATTCGCTCCGGATGCTTCAAATCAGGCCCCATTTTGCAGACGCTGCAGACGCTGCCGGAGCTGACCCCGG
>JAYTYG010000263.1:0-3470 GCA_043742585.1 Spartobacteria bacterium | reverse complement strand
CCCAAGACAGCTTCCGGCCCAAAAACAGGCAGCAAACGCGGCGCACTCGCCACACAGATCCTTAGCACGCTGGAAGACGCTGGAGCCGCTGGCATGAGTGTCCGCGACATCGCGGCCAAGCTCGACGCAAAATACAAAAACATCTATATCTGGTTCGCAACGACTGGCAAAAAGAACCCCAGCATCAAGAAGGTCGCCAAGGCCACCTACTCGCTGAATAACTAACAGCCAACCACCCCAGCTAAATCATCGGAGGGCGTCCATCAGGGCGCCCTCTTTTTTTTGCGGGGGCCGGAGTGAAGGTGCCGCAACGGTTTGGGTGCTGCCAGACAGCAACCCTCCGCAGCCCCAAGGGGGCACCCTGGGATAGCCCAGGGCAAGCGAGGCGAGCGCCGCCCTGGGTGAATTTAGGAAAAACCGCCAAGGCCTGAAGGGCCGACACAAAAACCCACGTCCGCGTTCCCTCGCCGCAACTTCACCCGATCGCCGGATGAGTCGCGCCCCTTCAGGGCTTTTGCCGTGGGGGGGCGGTTTCCCAGGGCGTCTCTCGCAAAGCCTCGTTTGCCCTGGGCTATCTCAGGGCGCACCGTTGGCGCAGGGAAACGGCTGCGACTTCCGCCCCAGCCCATCAGCCATCCAAGGGGTTCACCGAATAGTTGCCAACATGGCTTGGATCATCCGTTTCCAATTCGGTCAGATCCCTCCAGTTTCATATTGGCCCCCGCAACAAAGACCGCGCCTTTCGAAAAGCTGCTGATTCAAAGGCCCTGGGCATTTGGTATATCGCAGCCCCTTTGTTACTCTGCGTCTCCGCGACTCTGCGTTAACTTCTTACTCCATCGGCATTCGGCGCGGCGCATTGGACCGGAATCCGCCATATATGGGTCAGCCATGAACGGCCTACCGATGACTCACTCCGCAGGCACACTTCACTGGCAATGCTGATTCGGACACAGCGGCCGGCTCATAATTTAAATTAGGCCCCAACCAGCGCTCCACTTCCTGCACAGTCATTCCCTTGCGCAGGTGGTAGTCTTCGACTTGATCCCGGTCGATCTTACCAAGCCCGAAATATCGGGCCTGCGGATGCCCAAAATACAGTCCGCTCACGCTGCTTCCCGGCCACATAGCCCCATTCTCGGTCAACTGAATCCCCGTCGCATTCTCCACATCCAGAAGCTCCCACAATGTCCGCTTTTCTGTATGATCCGGGCATGCTGGATATCCAGCCGCCGGCCGGATTCCACGATAGCCCTCCGCCAGTAACTGGGCCGTGGTAAGCTGTTCCGCCTTTCCATAGCCCCAGTCAGCACGCGCCTGCCTGTGCATATATTCGGCGAACGCCTCCGCCAGCCTGTCCGCCAGAGCCTCCGCCAGGATCGCGCTGTAATCATCATGATCGGCCCGGAACCCTTCCACAAATTCCTTGAGCCCGAACCCTGTGGTCACGGCAAACGCGCCAATATGATCAGGCAACCCGGTTTCCCGGGGCGCAATAAAATCAGAGAGCGACTGATTAGATTCCCCATCTTTTTTAGCCATCTGCTGCCGCAGAAAATGAAAGGTCGCAAGCACCTCGGTCCGCGTCTCATCAGTATAGATCTCCACGTCATCGCCCACCGCGTTCGCCGGAAACAGCCCATACACCGCCCGGGCACGAAAGAGTTTCCTGGCGACAATGATATCGAGTTGCGCCTGCGCGTCCTCGAAGAGTTTCCGCGCTTGGTCTCCATATTTTTCGTTGTCGAAAATCTTCGGATAAACCCCGCGCAACCCCCATGTATGAAAGAAAGGCGACCAATCAATGAGCTCCCGCAACTCTTCGAGCGGCACATAATCCAACACCCGCGGCCCCACTCCCTCAGGGGTCGAGATATCTTCACGCCGCCAGTCGATTGGCGTCCGGCGACTCCGGGCGGCCTCGATGGAAATGAGCTGCTGGCGTTGACCCGAATGGATCGCGCGGGCCTGCGCCTGCTCGTCCAGATTGAGCGCCACAAACGCAGGCTTCTTCTCGGGACTAATTAAACTACTCACTACAGGCACCGCCCTCGACGCATCCAGCACATGCACCACCGGATGCGAATACCCAGGCGCGATCTTAACCGCTGTGTGCGCCTTGCTCGTGGTCGCTCCGCCGATCAACAAAGGCTGGGTCATGCCCAAGCGCTCCATTTCCCGCGCCACATGAATCATCTCGTCCAGAGACGGTGTGATCAAACCCGAGAGCCCGATGATATCGACATTCTGCTCCCGCGCAGTCTGCAATATTTTATCGCAGGACACCATTACGCCGAGATCGATCACCTCGTAGTTATTACAACCTAACACCACGCCGACGATGTTCTTGCCGATGTCATGCACGTCGCCTTTGACCGTGGCCATGAGCACCTTGCCCTGCGCCCGCACCTCGCCGCCGGCAGCCAGCGTCGCCGCCTTCTCTGCTTCCATATAGGGGAAAAGATACGCCACAGCTTTCTTCATGACCCGGGCCGACTTTACCACCTGGGGCAAAAACATTTTGCCCTCTCCAAAAAGATCCCCGACCACGTTCATCCCGGCCATGAGCGGCCCTTCAATGACTAACAAGGGGCGCTCATATTTCAACCGCGCCTCTTCAGTATCAGCATCGATGAACTCTACGATTCCCTTGACCAGTGCATGCGAGAGCCGCTCTTCGACCGACCCCTTTCGCCACGCGGCGTCCTCCACCTGGATTTGAGATTTATCCTTTTTCTTGATCGTCTCGGCAAACGTCACCAAGCGTTCCGTGGCATCCACGCGCCGGTTGAGCAAGACATCCTCGACCAGCTCCAGCAGGTCTTTTGGGATCTCTTCATACACCTCCAGCATCCCCGCATTCACGATCCCCATATCCAGCCCCGCTTTGATGGCATGATACAGAAACGCCGAGTGCATCGCCTCCCGGAGCGCATTATTTCCACGGAAACTAAATGAAATATTAGAGACTCCACCGCTGACCTTCGCATACGGGAGATGCGCCTTAATCCAGCGCACTGTCTCGATGAAATTCACCGCATAGTTGTTATGCTCCTCGATCCCTGTCGCAACCGTTAGAATGTTAGGATCGAAAATGATGTCCTGCGGCGGAAACCCGACTTTATCCACCAGCAACCGGTAACTCCGTTCGCAAATTGCGATCTTACGCTCGAACGTATCCGCCTGTCCCTCTTCATCAAAAGCCATCACCACCACCGCCGCGCCGTAACGCCGCACCAAGCGGCCGTAATGCAGGAAACGCTCTTCGCCTTCCTTCAACGAAATCGAGTTCACGATCCCCTTGCCTTGCACGCACTTCAGCCCCGCTTCAATCACTGACCATTTCGAGGAATCCACCATCACCGGGACCTTGGCGATCTCCGGTTCAGTCATGATATAGTTAAGAAACCGCGTCATGGCGCTGACGCCATCGAGCATCCCCTCGTCCATGTTGATGTCGATGATCTGTG
>JAYTYG010000262.1:0-3650 GCA_043742585.1 Spartobacteria bacterium | reverse complement strand
TGGGCTTCCGCAGCTTAAGTTGACGCGTATGCCGCAGCGGGCCAACCCTGGGCTGGAATGCGTAATCCCGTTGGGATATTTCTAATCCCGTTGGGATATTTGCAAGCCCGTGGATATATATATATATGAGGGCCTGCTATTGCAGACCAGTTTAGCTGCAATCGTGCGGCCCGGACAGTGGGCTGAGCTTTACAGCTTTCTTGCGCCCTTTGCGCCTGGTAGCGGCTTCTGCTCCTTAAATTTATAGGAAAACTCCTGTTCGTAACAGGTGCCACTCAGGTCCGTCACCGCACGTTCCATGAAGCTCTGCGCTTCCACGATCGCCAGGTTAAAGATCGAGGGACCGACCTCAGCCACGAAGAAATCGAGTAAAAACCGGGCCTGGATTCCACTGAGTTCCTGTTCGAGTTCCTCCTTGCAAAAACGGGTCAGCGACTTGATCGCCTCAGCTTCGCTATCTTTAGGTAATTTAATCGCCATCGTCTTGCCTCAGCTTACTTCCGCACCCAGCCTTCGCGCTTGGCTAAAGACTCCGCCACGTCCATCGGCCACTCGGGATCTTTGAGGAGCTCGCTGTCGGAGTTTCGGAGCTCGCGATAGGTTTCCACAAAGAGCTCATTTTCAGGCGAATCCTTTACGCCCAAAGCCGGATAGCGACGAATGGCCTCCAACTGCGCGCGCTTGGTCACTTGCGCCGGCGTTTCATTCGGCTCAGCCGCTGGCTCGGCATTCGGGAGCGCGGCAGTCGACTCGGCCGGAGTTGCGGGGACGCCAAGGACTTCCAGCACTTCTTTGGGGAGCGACACTCGCAGCTCATTCGCGCCAAAATAGACTTCGCTGTCGCGGACTTCCAAAATCGGGAAACTCTCTCCGGGGATCACCCGATAAAACCTCCGGCCCACTGGCACCCGGGACTCCTTTAAAATCCGGACCCTTGGCCCAACGATGGGATCCGCCGACTTGACTCCAAAAACCTGGCTCAGAAGCGGGGTTTCCGGCTCCGGAGTCGGAACGGGGCGGGCTTCCACAGCGTCCGGAGAGGCGACAGAAGGCGCCGCAGAAGCGGTGGCTGAAGCCTTGGACAGAGCTTCGATCCTAGAATAACCACGCTCGAAAAAACTCACCAGTGAACCCAGCAGACAAACCGCTGCGAGTGCGACAAAACCGCCGTTCCGCTTTTGCAACACCCGGAGCCGGAGTAAAATCCAGAACAGGGTGAAAGCGGCGAGGCAAATGCCCACCGGCAAGATCGCACGCGGTCCGCTGAGGATCGTGCCGAAAGCCATCAAAACCAAAGCGAGCAGGAGCATCACCACGCCCACCTGAATGTTCAGAGTTCCCGAAGACCCCGAAGGCGCCGACACCGCCACGTAGACCGGCACAAACGCCTCGTCCCCAGGCATACTTAAGCGCACTTTAGCGGGCTGTTTCGGGAGCACGCGACGGTCGGAATCTGAGGAGGGCGGAGGGGTGTTCACCCCTATAGAACTCCGCAAGAGCGCGGAGAAAGTCCACTCAATGCAGCTGATCCGACGAAAAGTCTGAAAAACGCCAAGGGAAACCGCTTTGAACGAGATCCCGGCGCGCCTTGCGACGAGATCAGAATTTCTCGACGCAGCCGTCAAATCCGTGAGTCACCTCGCAGACATGGCCAAGCCGAGCCAGAATCGCCCGAGTCGCCTCCAATTTCGCATCCAGGAACTCATCGCTATGCAGCGGATCGTGATGGGTGATGATCCAACGCCGAATTCCCGCCAGCTTCACTAGGAGACAGGCATTGCTGATCGAGCTATGGCCCCAACCCACTTTCCCCGCATACTCCGCATCCGTGTATTGCGCTTCGTGAATGAGCACATCGACCCCTTTCAGGAAATCGATCATCTTTCGGTGCGGCTCAAGACGCGGCTCATTTGGGTCCAAATCCTCGGGAGCCCCTGTGTAACCTTGGAGAAACTCATTATCTGGCACCCACGCCACTTGAAAGCCGTCAAGATCAATCTTGTAACCTACTGTGACACTGGGATGCACAGCAAACTCCCAACTTACTTTGACATCCCCTAAGACAATGGGGTTTTTCTCCAACGGTCGGAAATGAAGCCGGGAATTGAGATCTTCGAGCTGCACCGGAAAATATTCCTGATTGAGCTGGGCTTGAAAAATTGACTCGAGCGTTTTCCCAGTTTTGTCGCCGCCATGAATCTGAATGTCGAAGCCGGGCGTGTATGCCGGCCCGAACAACGGGAATCCCTGGATATGATCCCAGTGGGTGTGAGTGACAAAGAGATCGAGCTTCCGCTGCGGCTGCTGGGTCAAGACCATCCCCAGCTCGCGAATCCCGGACCCGGCGTCGAAAATAAAGGTGCGATCTCCAAACTTGATACAAAGACAGGAGGTATTTCCGCCATGTCGCACAAATGCAGCCCCGGGCGTCGGAGTCGAACCGCGTGTCCCCCAGAAACAAACGGAGCCCCGTTCCACGCCATGGCCGGAAGTCTGAGCGGTGAGGGGCTCAAGCGTCGAGAGCGGAGAAGAAGCCGACGCAGAGTCGGCTGCCAACTTTTGGACGGGTTTACGCAGCGCCTTACTCATTATTAAAACATACTTGGGCACGCTTCATCGGATTCGAGCTCAAGTTAATTTGATGGAGGTTAACTGCGAGCATGTAGCTCATGACGGCCCGCTACGCAGCAGAAACCATGCATGAGACACTAAAAGCTGAACATTATCTTAAAAAACCGCCTCACAGCCACCCCCCTCAGCCCAAGGCGCTCCCGGCAACCATGAAAAAGTTTTCAGCCGCCCACCGTTTTCACGCCCTCCAAAGAATCGAACGCCGGGTGTGTCTCACTGCCTAAAGCACCGTCCCGCGCAAGATGAGCAGCGCCACGCTGAAATAAATAATCAGGCCCGTCACGTCGACCAACGTCGCAACGAAAGGCGCCGAGGAGGTGGCCGGATCCAGGCCGCATCGGCGCAAAATGAGCGGCAGCATGGAGCCCGAAAGCGTCCCCCAGAGCACGACGCCGACAATGGAAGTCCCAATGGTGAGAGCCACCAAAACATAGTGAGGGCCGTAAATGGTGGAAAAGGACGACCAGATGATGATTCGAAAGAAACCAATGATGCCCAAAATGAGCCCGAGCATAACGCCGGAAAATATCTCCTTGCGCATCACCAGCCACCAATCCCGCAACTGAATCTCCCCCAAAGCCATGGCGCGAATAATCAAAGTCGAAGCCTGGGAACCCGAGTTACCGCCACTGGAAATGATCAGCGGGATAAAGAGAGAAAGCACTACGGTTTTCTGCAGTTCCTCCTCAAAAAATCCCATCGCCGACGCCGTCAACATTTCGCCTAAAAACAAAATCACCAGCCAGGTGGCCCGCTTTTTTACCATCTCAAACAGGGACGCCTCCATGTAAGGCTCTTCGAGGGCCTCCACAGCGCCCATCTTCTGAAAATCCTCAGTGGCTTCCTCCTCCTGCACATCGAGCATGTCGTCGACGGTGACGATGCCGAGCAGCTTCTCCTCCGAATCAATCACCGGCAGCGTATTGCGGTCGTATTTCTTAAAATAATCAAGCGCCACCTCCGCGTCGTCCGTGGCTCTTAAGGCGATAAACGAGCTGTCGTGGATGTCCTCGACCTTC
>JAYTYG010000261.1:0-3893 GCA_043742585.1 Spartobacteria bacterium | reverse complement strand
AACAGAACTGAGTCTGAGCCGCCTCCAACTGATCGCGAATGAGATGGAGCATGGTCACGAACTGACTGAAAACGATCACCCGATGCCCGCCGTCGAGCGCCTGTTGCAACAACTCATCGAGCAAATCGAGCTTGGCTGAAGCTTCCGCCGGATCGACCTCGGGCAACCCGAGTAACCGCAAGTCGCAGCAAGCCTGACGGAGGCGCAAAAGCGCGGTGAGCATGAGAATTCGCGCCTTGCCCTGGTCCTTGCCGGAAGCGAGCGCGGAGACCTCGCGCCTGGTGGAGTCGAGCAGTTTGCCGTAAGTCTCGGACTGTGCCGGGGTGAGTTCACAATAGGCGACCTGCTCGAGTTTTTCGGGCAATTCGGGAGCCACATCGCGTTTCAATCGACGCAGGATAAACGGCTTGAGGCGTTGCATCAAACGCCGCTGCTCAGGCCCGCCGGCGTTGCTTTGGATGGATTGCTCGAAGCGCTCCTTGAAATCCGTGCGCGTCCCCAAATAGCCGGGCATCAGGAAATTCATCAGCGACCAGATATCGCGCACGGAGTTTTCCACCGGGGTGCCGGTGAGCACGAAGCGGTGCCGGGCTTTGATGGCCTGAGCGGCGAGCGCGTTTTGACTATCCGGGTTTTTAATGTGCTGGGCCTCATCGAGGACCATGCAGGTGAACTCTATGCCGCGGTAGCGATCGGCGTCCCGGCGCAGGAGCGGATAGCTGGTGATGACCAGGTCGGCGCCCGAGATTTGGGAGAAAAGCACGTGGCGTTTTTGGCCCTGAATGACGAGGGACTTGAGCTCCGGGGTGAAACGTGCGGCCTCGCGCTGCCAGTTGAAAACCAGTGACGACGGACACACCACCAGCGTTTTACCCGGATACGAGCGCAAAAACGCAAGCATTTGCAGCGTTTTGCCCAAGCCCATTTCATCGGCCAAAATGCCACCCCAACTGTTTCGGGCGAGGAAATTGAGCCAGGAAACCCCCTGCTTCTGGTAAGGACGGAGCACGTCTTCGAGATTGCCCAAGGGCACCGGTTGCAGGCGATCGAGTTGGCGCGGAGCGCTCGCCCATTGCCGCCATTCGGGCGGGCTGTGCAGGGCGATATGGCCCTCGGACGCCACGCTTTCCAAATACGCCGCGTGCTGGCCTTCAATCCGATATTCCCCGGGCTGGCGCTGCTTGGGATTGCAGTCATTGAGCACATGCTGGAACTCATCCAGGAAATCGGGATTGAACACCGCCAGCTTCCCGTTGCGCAGCCGCACCGAGCTGCGACCCGATTGCAGTAAACGCTGAATCTCCGACGCCGAAAAGCGTTCCCCGTCCGGGGTGGCCAACTCCACATTGAGATCAAACCAATTCTCCCCCGAGCTGCGGACTTCGAGCCGGGGCTGAATGCGCTCCACATCGCGCGTGACATGTTCAAAGCGCGCCCCGATCGACACGGTCCAATCGCGTTCGAGCGCTGGCAAATCGCGCGCAAAAAACCTTAGGATCGACGCCTCCCCCTTCAACACCAACTGCCCCTTGGCATCCGGCCCCGCAAACCCGGCACCCCGCAAACGCTGGAGCGCAGCGGCTTCCGCAGGATCGCCGGGCCGATATCCGGCGCCCCCGATGGAAGTGCGCTTTTCCCCCTGCCGACATTCGAGTTCGGCGGCGAGGAAGTTTAAAGAACCTTCCAGCTTGAGTACAAAGTGATGTGCCCCGGCGCCAGCGCCCCCGCCGGCACCGGGTTTGGCGGCGAACTGCGGGCTCGGCATCTCAGGAATCAGCGCGGGATCGATTTGAAAAAAACCGCGAAGCCCCGGCAACTCGCGCGCCAGGAACTGCTGGGCGCCATCGGCCGGGATACAAATTTCGCGCACGAGGAGATCCCGATAAGCGATGGGCAACCCCAGGGCGATGGGCCGCAGAGAATTGGCGAGCAGCCCCCAGGCGGCAGAAGCCGTCAGCAAAGGAACCAGCGCCTCAGGCAACACCACCTTCAGGCGCGCCGCGCCGTCCGGATCGCGGGCCACGCTCAAGCGCGGGCGCAGCGCCTCGGCAGGACCCGCCACCTGGAGCGCCTGCGTTTTTCCGCACGTCACCCGGGGATGCCCGCCAGCCGCACCCTCCGCAGCCCCCAGAACATTCCCAGCCAGAGCGCCCCCCCCCAGAACATTCAGCAGCTCCGCGAATTGATCCCGCGCCAGCATCGCCATCCCTGGCAACTCGCCATCGGCAAAGTCCCGCAGCTTTTCAATCACCCGCAAATCCGCGACCGAACAGGAAAAGCGCTGAGACTTATCCAAGGCGCTGAGCAAAAGTCGGCGACCGCCGGACACCGAGACCTCGGCCACCACGGTCACCGCGTTCTTCTGCCAGGCCGCCGCGAGATTCGGAGCAAGGATGATAAACAGTTCGAGCGGCTTGCGATCCGGGCCCGGCTCCGCGGAGAAATTCGACGGGCGCGCGGCCGCAGGCTTCGGCACCGGGACCTGCACGGGGCTCACCGGCGCAGCCACAGGGCGCGGTTTAAGCACCGCCAAACCGACCGCCAACGAATGCTCGCAAATCCGGCCATATTGCCGGGACTGCCGACAACCACAGACATTCTCGATATTACTTTTAGAAAGAATCCGAAGACCGGCCCGATATTCCGTGTCACCTTCCTTGACCCGCCCCTGGAGCAGCGGCGGTTCATAAGCGGCCGAGAGCACGCGCCCCAAATCATGAATCCCGCGAGCCAGCTTCAAAGCCTGCCAACCGCCTGCATCGGAGAGAAGTCGTTCAGTCAGCTCAATCATCGTTTTTGGATCCCATCGGTTGTTCGTCGCGCACTTTATCCGCCAATTTTATCCGCCCATTTTATCCGCCAATTTTATCCGCCAATTTTATCCGCCTATGAGTGGTCAAATGAAGGGTCAAAATTCGCGCCCCGATCGGCGAGGCCATTTCCGGGGGAGCGCACCCTCGACCAGGGGCGCTGAAATCCAAGGCAATTCTATCCATCTTGGTTCTAGCCACCCAGCGGATCGTCACTAGACTGCGCGCCCATGAAAATTGTCGCGATTGCGAACCAGAAAGGCGGGGTCGGCAAAACCACGACAACCGTCAATCTTGCGGCCTGCCTGGCGGCCCGAGGCAAACGCGTGCTGCTGATCGATCTCGATCCGCAAGCCAACGCCACCAGCGGGCTGGGGATCCCGCCGACGGAAGGCCTGAGCATCTACGGCCCGTTGCTCGGTCACGAAAAGCTTTCTGACAAAGTCATTCCCACGCGCTGGAGCAATCTCTTTCTGATTCCCGGCGACCTCGAACTGGCCGGGGCAGAGGTCGAAGTCGCCCGTGCCGAAGGCCATCTCACTCGCCTGCGCACGGCCCTGGAACCTTTGCGCCAGGATCACACATTCGATTACGTTCTCTTGGATTGCCCCCCATCGCTGGGCATTTTGATGACCAATGCCCTGGCCGCCGCCGACGAAATTTTCGTCCCGATCCAGTGCGAATATTACGCGCTGGAAGGGCTGAGCAAGATAGACCACATCGTCAACCAGATCCGCGATTGCGGGGCTAATCCGGACATCAAGCTCACGGGGATCCTCATGACCATGTTCATGCGCAACAACCTCGCGCAGCAAGTCATCGCCGAAGTGAAAGCCCATTTCGCCGCCATTCTATATAAGACGGTCATCCCGCGCTCCGTGCGTTTGGCCGAAGCGCCCAGCCACGGCAAGCCGATCATTGATTACGAGCCAAGCGGACTTGGAGCGACCGCTTACAAGGCGCTGGCGGTGGAGTTTCTCAAGCGGCACCAGCGCTGAGCCGCGGTGAGCAAAGGATGAAGCCTCGGAGCACGTCATTACCGTTGAACCCGAAGCTTCCGACTCCCCTTCATAATTCATCCTT
>JAYTYG010000260.1:0-5792 GCA_043742585.1 Spartobacteria bacterium | reverse complement strand
GCCGCGCACGGTAAGCGCGTGCAGGTGTTGGGCGGTGCAAAGAACCACATGGTCGTGCTCCCTGATGCGGACCTCGGGGCCGCGGCTGACGCCGCGGTCAGTGCGGGGTATGGCTAGATCGGAAGAGCACCCTGTCACCCCGTCACCCCGTCACCCTGTCACCCCGTCACCCCGTCACCCCGTCACCCTGTCACCCCGTCACCCTGTCACCCCGTCACCCTGTCATCCCCTCACCCCCTCGGGAGAGCTTGGCCACGGCCTCCTCCACCCATTGCTGATCGGGCGGAGCATACGGACGGAACGTTTCCAATGTGCCGTCGTGCTCATTGAAGAAGATCGCTCGATGCAGGCCGAGGTTACTGGCCTTGGGCGAATCAATCAGGCTCGCGGAATCATTGGCGCTCATCTGGAAGACCACGCGCATTTCAAATTCGCTCAGGGCCTTGCGGCTGATGAAACGGTTGACGTCATTAAAACTGTCCACTGTCACCAGGAGATGCATCCCGTGACTGCTGCCCTCGGCGATCAGCTCCCCGAACTGCGCCCCGGGATTACTCACAGCGTCCGAATCGCCCATGGAAAAACTGAAGTCATCCTCGTGCCGGAGTTTCTTAAATTTATGCAGCCCGGCAATCAGTAGAAAAACCGAGGGCGCACTCCCACCCGCCGCCGCCTCGTCTACCGGCGCGCTGCGGGCCTTGAGTTCACGGGCCAGTGCGTCCATCGCCGGCCCGACATCCTGCGCGCGAGCCACCGTGATTTCATGCGGCACCGCCGCCGCAATGCGATCCATGAACTCCGCTTCCACAGATCCCGGCGCCGCACCTTGAAGGATGACAAAGCGCGCCTTGCCCACTGGATATTGCGCCGCCAAAGATAGGAGCGCGATACCGAGCATGGTTGCCACCGCTTCATCGCGCTGACCGACAATCAGCAGGTGATTCCCGCTTTGCCGCTGAAAGACAGCTTCCGTGGGCCCCTTGATGGAGTTGGGCGCGCCGAGCCAGACCCTGCCCGCCATTGGAGGAATGGGCGTAATGAGCGACATGGCAGGCGAGGGCGCCAGAGGCGGCAGCGCGGGTGCCCCAGCGTGGACACCTTCCAGCGCCGCATACAGCAAGTCATTGTCGCGCAGATCCGCCGGCGCATTGCCCTCAAAGACAATCGGGCTCCGACGCGCGATGTGATGCTGATCCGCGATCTCGTTGACCTTATCCAGCCACGCATCGCGATCCTCGTCCGGCAACCACACCACTTGGAACGGACTGTTTCCCGCCAGCGCCCCGGCCGCGTCGTTATAGATCCCCTCGCCCGGCCGCGAGAGCAGGCGGGGCGCGGAATTATTATCATCCATGATGAGATACGCGTCCGCCTCGTTGCATTGCAGAGCGACGCGAATGACCATCTGCCCGAGCGTCGCCCGCGCCAGCGAATAAGCGCCCCCGAGCGTCTGCGAACCTAACAGCACATGGATGCCAAAGGCGCGCCCCTGCCGCACGATGCGATCGAAGAGAAGCGAGGCAGTCTGCGCCACTTGATCATCCTCGACGAAGAACTCCTGGAACTCGTCAATGATCAACAACGAGCGCGGGATCGGCTCGGTGCCGCCCGCCTTTTTATACCCGGCCACATCCTGCACACCGAGCTTGCGGAAGAGATCGCCGCGCCGCTTCAACTCCTCATCCACGCGCTGCAAGACGCTGAGCGCAAACTCACGATCGCTTTCGATCGCCACCACCCGCGCATGCGGCAGCCGCTTGGACGCATAACACTTGAACTCCACGCCTTTCTTGAAATCGATCAGGTAAAACTCCACCTGCTCCGGACTGCACGCCAACGCCAGATTCGTGATGATCACGTGAAATAATGTCGATTTCCCAGACCCGGTTTTTCCCGCAAACAAAGCGTGCTGCCGGGTCCCCTTGCCGATCGCCAAATACTGCAACTTCGTCGCGCCAGTGCGCCCCACTGCGATCCGCAATTCCTGGGTGGTCTCGTGCGTCCAAAACTCCTCAGCCCTCGGCGCTATTTGTTCGAACGGCACTTCCACCCGATTCGAGTCGACACTGCTCTTCCCGATTTTATGCACAAAACTCACCGCCAGTTCAGGCTCAGGAGGCGCATCGAAAACCAGGTGCCCGCCGGACTGAGCCTGCTCCTTGGTGAGGAACAACTGATTGTTTTCGCTATAAACACAGACACTGTTCCTGCGCAATTCATCCGGCATGAATCCGTCAGGAAATGGCTGCCGCTGATCCCAGTGAATCAACGTGAAAATCCCGCAGCGCGGCCCGCTCAGCGCTATGCTTTGCAGCCGTTTAGTCGCGCTCTCGCTGAAGTTCGATGGAAAATCCGCAACGACCAAGAAGTGATACTTCTCAGCCACACTCCCTGCATGCGCGTTGTATTCAGTGATACTGTCGTATTCATTACGCAAATACATCTGAATGACTTTCTCGATGTGCTCGCCCATCTCCACCAGCTTCTCCTCAATCTGATCCCGCTGCGTCCAGATCCGCTGATTGATCAAGCTCTCCTCGTAGTCGGACAGATGCATGAGCCCGGCAAAATTCCGCCCCAGGCCCACCGGATCAATAATGGTAAAGCTCAGCTTCCCTGGCTGCGTATTGGCCAGGAGCCGGAGGATGATATTATTGACGGGCTCGATCACTGAGGCGGCGCTCGAGTCGTGCGTCTCGAAAAGCAACGAGCCCTGGGCCGGAAAACTCAGCGCCAACGGAATCGACAATTGGGCAGGCCCCGGCAACGGCAAGTGGCCGGTTTTTGGGAGCGCCTCAGGATTCTCGGCGAGATCGACGTCAATCTGGCCAAACTTCACGTAATCGGTGAACCCCGTCGCGGGCACCCAGGATTCCAAAAGGGCTTCCGTCCACGCGGGAAACGCGGGAGCGGTCGCCTCGTTCATCACTTCGACGGCGTGATAGAGCGGGCCGATCTCCCGGCTCCACTCGGCCTGCAACTTCGCCCAGCGCTCGGCCTCCTGCGCGTCCAGCTCCCGCGATTCCGCCTGGTGCGTGGCGCTCAACTCCGCGATCCGGGCATTTGCCTCGGCGGAAAATCCTTCCAGCCGCTCCGCTCGTTGGGCCGCGATTTCGCTGAGCGCGGGGCTCAGGCGCTCGTGAAGTTTCACCGTGACCCGTGAGAACTGGATGCTGATTTTTTGCCGCAGCGCCTGTTCAAACTGCGCCTCCACATCATCGGCCTCATTCCATTGCGCCAAAATCTCCTCCGACGTCCGCGCGTATTCAGCCTGAATCTGGATCCGATCCTCCTCATATTTCTCCACCGACGCCGTCGCGCAATCATTGTGGAGCCGACAAGCATTCGCCAGCGTGTCCGCGATCGCGCTTGCCGTGGGCTCGCACCGGCGCAATCCGAGCCGATGTAAAGCGACCGACAGCACGAGCAAAAGAGCCGCGAGCCCACCCGCTGCAGCCATGACCCCCGTGGAATTTCCGTAGAGCTGCACAGCGGCTCCGCCCACCACCAACGTCGCCAAAATCAACACCGGTAGCGGCACCATGCTGAAAAAACGGGACACCGGAAACCGCTGAAAAGAGTCCAAAAGCGCAGCGGCGCTTTGGAGCTGGGCCTGGAGCGCATCAAAGCCTTGATCCTGGCTAAGGCGTTCCTGTGGAGGGGCTTCCGCCGCTGGCGCTGCCAGCGCACGCAGGAGTTTGCCATACCCCGCCATGCGCTTCCGCGCTAAATCCTGGCACGCCACCAAGCCCCGCCGCTCCTCCGCCAAGTTGGCAGTATACGCCGCACAGCGGATCCCGGCCGCCTCAAGATCCGCCGTCATTTTGCGCTCCGCCCGGAACTGCTTCATTTGCAGCTCCCCCATCCAGCGCTCCTTGGCTTCATGCGCCCGCTTGGGCAGGTTCCGCATCCGGACCCCATGCGCGCGCTCCACACGCCGCCGCCGCCCTTCATCCACGGACCGCAGATGATCCCCCACGGCTTGAAACTCCAGCTCCGCCTCAGCCCCAAACGCCGAAAGGCGCGTCTCAGCCTTTTCCTTGGCATCGCGAAACTTGCGATTTACCGCGTAACGCCGCGCGGCCAGATCCCGGTAAAGTTGCTCCTCGACCTTGGCGAAATCTGCGACCGTCTGCTTCAGACGATTGAGGAGATCGAGACTTCGGCTAGCCCGCAAATCCACGCGGCTACTCACAATCGCTCCTAACCTTGGCCAGCAACGCCTCAATTTCTTCGATCACCGTGGAAGCCCTGGCCACATGAGTGGGCAGCATTTCAAGAAATTGATGTTCAAACTCGGCGCTCTTCCCATCGCGCCAGTGAACCTGGGTCTGTTGCCATCGCTGGCAGAGTTCTTTAGTGGACTGTACGAGGTTTGAGGCGCCGCCTGAACTCATATTTGATCGATTGGGTTGACTGATTCTGCGCCCAATATCGGCGCCGACGCCGGGGCGCCTTCGGGGGAACTCGGAGCCTTCATTTCTGGAGGCGCCGTGGGGGGTAATGGAGACAGGGGGACGGCCGTTTCTCCCGAAACAGCCACGCGCGGCGTACCCGCATAAGAATCCAGGGTCCCCTGGATTTCCAACAGATATGTAATCGCTTTGGGCAGTTCAAAATCGAGCACCTGCCGCAGCGCCTCCAGCCTTTTAGCCCGCGGGTCGAGATGCCCGTCGAAATCCCGGGTCCAGATCTTGACATTGCGCAGCTTCTCCTCGGCTTCCTCCAGCGCCCGCTTGGCCTTATGTACCGCCACCTTCTGCGCCCCTGTGGAATCCCTCAACGCCGAGAGCTTGGCGCTGAAAAGGTCCTGCTCGGCTTGATCCAACTGCTTGCGCCGCAATCGCACCTGGCCTTCCCAATGCATCCGCCGATCGTGCTGAATCCAGAGCCGGGTGCGGCGCACATCATCGCGCACCGCATCCACGGCTTGCCGCGCCTTGATCAAATACACAATGAGGCTGGCGCGAAACGTCTCCAGCGCATCGAGCGAAGTGATGTGAGCGCGGGGATCCATGTCCTTAGCGTTGGCCCAAATACTCTTCGATCCGCTGCGCTTTTCTCAAAAGATAAGGCGTATGCTTCTCCGACACCTCCGTGAACTTCTTCAAGACTTTGAGAGTGGTGACGAACTCCTCTGCGAACTTTTCGTGTTCCTGATCCTGCCAAGTGCTTCCCAGGGCCGAAAACCGAGCCTGTAACGAAGCGGCTTTGACTTGGATATCATCGTTGAAACGCTTGAGCTCCTTAGCAAAACGCCTCACTTCTTCCGGATCCATGATCGCTTGAGCCATGTCTTTTTTCTGGCAGGTCTGATGGGAAATGTCCCGTCAAACCCGACCGCGCAGATCTCATGCCGGGGGGGGATGGACGGGGGAATGGACACAGTGGACACAGTGGACACAGTGGACGCTATAGACAAAATCTAATGGCGCAGGCCATCGCCAGGAGCTCGGCCGGATCCTGCGGTCAATCGAAAGCGCCCGTCCACTGCGTCCACTGCGTCCACTGCGTCCACTGCGTCCACTGCGTCCACTGCGTCCACTGCGTCCACTGTGTCCACTGCGTCCACTGTGTCCACTGGGTAGCGCGAAAAACGGTCCGAGAATAAACCTAAAAACGGCGATGGGGTAACGATCCGCAGATAAAGTCGGCGGATTTTCGGATGCTTTTTGCGAGTGCAGGGACTTCCCTCAGCCGGTGAGGATGGCGCGGAAGTTTTTCTGGAGCGGGTAGACCAGGATGCTCTTGAGGGGAAGGAGGGTTTGGTGCTGTTTTTCGAGTTTGCCGCG
>JAYTYG010000259.1:0-4221 GCA_043742585.1 Spartobacteria bacterium | reverse complement strand
TCCACCGGAGGAATTCCCGCCAAGTCGCGCAGGAGAATGACAGAACTCGTCATCCGAAGGTTCACCGCCACCGATGGGGAAATGGCCAAACTCCAGGCCACTGCTATGCATTGCCCCGTGAAAATCGGCCAAACTCCAGCGGGCCGTTTCCCCGTCTGTGGCGGCGAACCATGAAGTGCCTGTCCCTCTGTCCGGAGCCTCGCGGACTTACTCCGGCTTTCGCTCTTTCCATTTTTCGCGCGTGCGCGCGGGCGCGGTGGACACCGCAGGATCACGCGTAATTCTGGCGATCACCTGCCGACTGCAAACTTACTCCGACAAGGTGCAGCGGCCGCCGCTGCGATGATTGCCCTGCGCATTATCAAACGTAAACTTCACCCGAACCGTCCCGCTCGCGGAATCAGTCACTGGACTCACAAATTCGACCCTGGCCACAGTCTTCTCCTTCTCCTCAAGCAGCTGCAAATCCACCGACGCCCCGACCTTGCACATCGCCGCCCGGGCCGGTGACAGAAACAGATTTACGACCAATCGATCGACCTGCACGACGGTCAAGACATGGGGATTCGCCGCCGACACCGCTTCGCTGAGTCCCCGCTTAATCTCGGTCACGATCCCGTCCACAGGCGCGCGCACCGTGCGTGTCTCGATCAACGCCTCGATCTTCCGCACCTGTGCGCTCTTGATCGTGGCATCTGTCCGCGCCCGCTCGAGCTCTTCCGGGGTCGAGCGATTGGCCGCCGAAAGATCCATCAGACGCCCCAGGCGCGTGGCTTGGAGCTTGGATTCAGCTTTAGCGATTTCGAGTTCGATCTGGAGCGTCGCAGTGTCCAAGCGCGCCAGCACCTGCCGGGCCTTCACCACCGCGCCCTCCTCGACCAGCATCTCGGCAATCACGCCCTGTTCGCCCACCGACACCCGCAACGTTTTGTACGGCTCAGTATAGCCAAGGATCAGCGGTTCCTCTGCCTGTAAGCTGTGAACCAAGAGCACCCCCAGTATACAGGCAACGCGGCGGCAAAAACTAACGGTGCGTAAGTTGGACATTCTAAAGAGTATGCTTCAAGTCATTGAGCCATTGGTGATGGACACTGAGCGCCCGCCGCTGATCCCGAGCTGCCGATTCCACTTTGCGTTGAACCTGACAAAAGTAAGCAGCAAATTTTCCAGGCAACTCCCCAGTGCCGCAGGCCGCCAAACGCAACGCCAATGCGGGCGCATGTTGTTGGAGAAGGTCATCTTCGAGACTGAGAAAAAACTGGGCGCTGCCTGGCTGGCCCTGCCGCGCAGTGCGGCCGATCAACTGGCGGTCGATGCGCGCGCTCTCATGCCGTTCGAGCCCGATCACATGGAGGCCGCCCGCACGCACGCTCGCCTCCGGGATGGGGATATGCGCGCCACGGCCGGCCATGTTCGTGGCGATGGTGATCGTCCCGGGCTGCCCGGCCTGCGCGATAATGGCGGATTCATCCGCATCCTGTTTGGCGTTGAGCACCCGGAATGGCAGCTCAAATGGGCGGAGCGCCTCCGCTAACGCTTCGCTGTTTTCCACCGTGCGTGTCCCGATCAGCACCGGCTGCCCAAGCCGGTGCCGCGCAACGATCTCAGCCACCACTGCCACCAGTTTCGTGCGCTGCGACACAAAGACGCGATCCGCCAACACCCGCCGCTGACAAGGCCGATGCGGCGGCATCAGCACCGTCCGCAACTTGTAGGATTCACGCAATTCCGAGCCTGCTTCCTGCGCTGTGCCTGTCATTCCGCAAACCCGTTCATAGAGTTGAAAATAGGCGGGTCGGGAGATCGTTGCCTGGGAAAAGTTTTCGCCTGTAACTGGCACCCCCTCCGCGGCTTCCACCGCCTGATGCAGCCCGTCCCGCCAAGTCCGTTCCGGACAAAGCCGGCCCGTGAATTCATCGACGATCATCACCTGCGCATCGACCACCACATAATGGACATCGCGCCGGAAATAATAACGCACCCGAAGCGCGTTTTCGATGTATTGCGACCACAGCCGCCGGAGCTGCCGCCGCGACTCCTCAGTCAGCGCGTTCAATATGCGCTGCCTACCAACTTCCGTGAGGTCCATGCTGCCGCCATGCGGCGCGCGCGCAAAGTCGACCCCGAACTCAAGCTCCTTCGCGATCTTATTCGCCAGCCGATACACCTCCGGCGTGTCGCTCTCGCACTTCGCTCCGGCAGCGATAATCAGCGGGCTCCGCGCCTCGTCGATGAGCACGCTGTCGGCTTCGTCTATCACCGCATACGCATGGCCCCGCTGCAGTGTCTCCGGCCGCGCCGGAACCCGGCCTAACAGGACTTCGTGATAACGCGGTTCCACCCGGCCCGCCGCGCGAATCGCCAACTGATCCCGCAGATAATCGAAGCCGAACTCAGTCCCGACGCCATAAGTCACATCGCAGGCATAAGCGGCGCGCTTCAACGCCGGGCTTTCGCGCTCGTGCAGCAGCCCGACGCTCATGCCCAGGCGCGCGAATACCGGTCGCGCGAAATCCGCATCGCGCTCCGCCAGATAACTATTAACCGTGGCGATGTGAGCCCCGCGTCCGCTCAAGGCAAAGCAAAACGCCGGGAGCAATCCCACCAATGTTTTACCCTCCCCTGTCGCCATCTCCACCAGCGCCCCATCAGCCAAGGCCAGCCCGGCCAGGAGTTGGACTTCATAAGCCACAAGCCCATGACAACGCCGGATACTTTCCGTAATTAACGCGACGGCCTCGGCTGTATAGTCCGGGCGGCGAACCCGCTGCTGACCCTCGACGCGCAATAAATCTGCGGATTCGCGCAACTGCGCATCAGACCAAGCCGCGAGCGCCGCCAGGCGCACCGTCGCATGGGCCAACGTCACACGATGCGCGCGAGAAACTCCCTGCCGAAAGAAACCTAACAGAAAATCATAGGCTGCGGACATATACAAGTCTGAGTCCGGCGCCCCCCAGTTCAGCGCAGAAATCTCACTTCACCCGTTTCGGATCGCTCTGAGTTTTTCCATCATGCGCGCCCTTTTCGAGCCAGATCACGGGAAGCTTCTTGTTATCCGTGCTCCGCATCACACTCACGTCGGAGTAAGCCAGCAGCACGCCCTTGGCCCGTTCCAGATTAACGATCGCAATCTGATAATTTGCCGCCGACCGGATAAACTCCTCCTCAGCGGTCGCGCGCCGATCTTGGGAATTAAGAAGCGTATCTAAATAATCAGAAATCTGCGCTTCATCGCGCAAATCCTGAAGCTTACGCCGAGCCTGAAGCGTCTCGATATCCTCAGTAAACGCGCGCACAGCTTCATATTTAGCCTGCGTCTCCCGATAAGCGGTGCTCACCTCCCGCGCGCTGACTTTCACCTCCAGCAGCACCGTATCTATCGTCGTCTTGATCTGTTCGATCTGCTGCCGCGTCTCGAGCCGGCGCCGCTCCATGTGCGCGCGCGCAATGTTATTCTCCAGCGGAAACGAGAACATGAAACCAGCCCCATAGCCCGGACCGCCCGTGCTATATTGCTTACCATAAGTCGTCCCCACATCGCTCCCAGTCAGCCCCCCCAGCGACCCCTCCAATACAAGATTGAGCTCCGGCATTAATTCATTCTTCGCCATGTTTTCCCGCAGCGTCGCTGCCCGTAACTGGAGGAAAGCCTGATTGATCTCCGGCCGATTCCTTAACGCCGAATAACCCGCCTGCTGCGTATCCACGGGCGACGCGGTAAGAATCAAGCGATCCGTGGGGATCATCTCCGCATCCGGTGTATCCAACAACTCAGGATCGCTCGTGAGCGCCCGCAACCGGTCCTGAGAATTGCGCACAGCAGCCTCAGCGCGCACCAAGTCGCTGCGGCGCGACGCCAGCGCGCTCTGGGCCCGGAATAACTGGGTCTTGCGCGCGTCCACATCCTGCCGCGCGCCGAGCTCATCCGCCACACGCACGCTCTCCTCCACGAGTCGCGTCTTTTGCAGATAAGTCACTCGGGCCGCGTAAAGCGCCCAATAAGTGCGCGTAATCTCCAATAGATGGGATTCCGCCTGCCGGATAAACTCGCTCATAGCCACCTGCGAATCGAGCCGGGCAATCTGGATAATTGAGCGGTTATAAGTAACTCCCGCGCCCTTCAGCAGCGGTTGAACTATAGACAATGTCAGCTTCGCATTCGTCTGCGGGTTAGGCAGGAAATAAATCGAGTTATTATCTGTGCGGCCGAGTTGCTGT
>JAYTYG010000258.1:0-3473 GCA_043742585.1 Spartobacteria bacterium | reverse complement strand
CGAACCTCCGGATGACCGCTGCTTTCAGGATTCGGCCTAATCCCTTTTAGGCAAGGGATCCGCGTCGCCATTGGCTATTACACACCGGAATCCCGCTATCTCAATGCGGCTCCCCGCCGGTAAATGAATCCGGCACGAAGACAGCAAGCTGAGCTTCAACGCCCCGTTTTTCCAGGAAGCGCCCCGGAGCACGCGGGCCTTGCGATCGCTGTCCCATGCATCCGCGCACCACTGCCAGACGTTGCCGCCCATGTCATAAAGCCCTAAAGCGTTGGGCTTAAATGCGCCCACGGGCGAGGTCCACGCAAACCCGTCTTTATAGCCTTTGATCGCCGCATCGGAACCGGTTTCTTCACCGGTATAATTGCCCGACCCCTCAGGCGGCGGCCAAGTCGTGCCCCAAGGATAGACATCGACCACGCCCATGTCGCGAGCCTCGGGAGAGCGCCCGGATTCAGGAGGCAATCCAACGGCCTGGCTCCATTCCAAGTCCGTGGGGAGTCGATAGCTTTGCTCCGCTGAAAGCGTGCCCGAGCGATGTTCTTTTTCGGTGAGCCACCGGCAGAAATTAACGGCCTCAAGCCAGCTCACATTCACCACCGGATGATCGCCGCTCTGGGTAAAGGAAGGAGGGTTGAGCAATTTAGATTTGAGCTGCGTGCCTTTGAGAAAGCTTTCGAAATCCCGGACTCGGGTTGACCAAACCCCAAAGAGCACATCCCCCACGGGAACAAAACGCATACCCAGGCTATTGACCAACCCACCGGGGGAAATCGGCGCAGCTACGGGCGCAGCTACGGGCGCAGCTACGGGCATAGCTACGGGCATAGTTTTAGGATTAGGGCGCGGTGTGGCGACTGGTATCGGAGGCGCGGGAGGCGCGTCTTCCACCGGGTTACTCACGCTGTCTTGAAGGGCTTTGATTTTCGCCAGATAGATCCGCTTGGATTCCTCCATCTTGGCCTCCGCAACCTTTAGCTCGTCATTAATCTTGCGCGACTCCTCGTCCACCGCCCTCTGCTCCTCGCGTTTGGCCGCCGCTTTCTGCTGCTCTATCTTCGCGCTCGCATCCCCCACCGCTGAGGCCGCCACCTGCGCCTGGTGCTGCTTGGCCGCAGCTGCTTTTTGGAGAAGCGCCAATTCTTCCTCCATCTGCTTTTGCGCCGCTAATTTCTCGCGCCGCGCTTTCGCCAGCGCGTCAACTACGGCAACCGGTGTTACAACGGGTGCTGCGGCAGGCGTAGCAATCAGTGTCGCAACCGGTGTCGCAATAGGAATCGGCGTGGCAACTGGCTTGGCCAAGGCCGCGGAGTTCAACGGCGGCTTGGCTATCGGCGGTTCCGGCAAAACTGCTGGCGGCTTAATCTCGGGCGCGGGCGTTGCGAGCGGTGACATTTCCGCCCGCGGAAACGCCGCCACCTTGAATCGCGGCGTCCCTGACGACGGCTCGGTCTCCACCGGGGGCAACTTTGGAGACTGCGCCATGGGGGCAGGGGTCGATTTTTCAGACTGAAGAATCCCTCGAACCAGCGCTCCGACCGGCGTGTAACAATAGATCGCACCCAGCGCCGCCACCGCGCCCACACCCACGGCAGCCCACTTCCACGTCGCTCGAATCGAACCGGCGCCTGCATTCGCCTCGATCCCAGCAGACTCCGCCGCAATCGCCGCCACTGCCGCAGGCTCCGAAGCGCCGCCTTTGAACGGAGCGTCTTCACCCGTTATCGGCTCCGCTGCGGCGAGCGTGGCCACCTCTTCCATGGGCAAACCGAAAGCGATTTCCGCCGCGCTTTTAGGCCGGAAAAGCGGGTCCTTATCCAGACAGGCCGCCACCAGCGACTCCCACTCGGGAGCCACCCCGCCCTTGTCAATCGCCGCCCGCCGTTCGGACAGCGATTGCGGGGTGCCGCGCAGAATCTTGTGCTCAGTGGAGTCCCCGCTAAACGGCGGGGATCCAGCCAAAAGGGTGTGAATGAGGACGCCGACCCCATAGATATCGTCACTGCGCGTAGGAGCCGCGCCTTCGAGTTGCTGCGGACTTCTGGTGAGGCGCCCCGGCGACTCATGACCCAGCACAGCCAGCGCATCCTGAATGCAGCGGCTCACACCGAAATTAGCCAGCAGCACGCGCGAGCCTTCCCCTAGGAACAGATTTGCCGGGGACAAATCCTGATGCACTCGCTGAATCTTATGCGCGTCTTCCAATGTCCCGCAGAGCTGCCGGATCCAAGCGTGGATTTCCCCGGGCTCGAACGCGCCCCCTTTTTTCCGCTGCAATACGGCGGCGAGCGACTCTCCCTCGAAGTGCTCCATTGAAATCGCCGACCACTCCGGATTTTCCACGAAATCATAGACGCGCAGAATACTCGGATGCACCAACTGGCGATGTCGCCGCACCTCATGGCGCAAGATCTTCATCGACTGCAAATCCGCATGCACCGGCGCGGGAACAAAGTGCAGGGACACTTCTTTGCCGAGTGCTTCGCTGAAGGCCAACCAGATCAACGCCCCATCGCCCGCGGCAATCTGACGCCCCAACTCGTAAGAGCCCGGCAACTTCTGGCCAGGCTCAAAATCCGGGAACATCGGTTTCGGCGGATCTAAGGGGGTGGAATCTTTGGTGTTCACAGCGATCTCGACACGAGCGGCCCCGAGCGAGCTGAAGTCGTGCCCAAGGGTAAGAATATGATTTTTTTCTCAATCTGAACCTCCGTCTTGCAGGGCGCGCTGACAACTCAATAACGCCGAGGCGCTGAGGACGGAGGGGGGATGGACGGCATGGACACAGTGGACACAGTGGACACAGTGGACACAGTGGACACAGTGGACGGGGGCTTCCTGATTATTTCAGGCACCCTTCAGTTTCAGCGATCCCTTCCCATCCTTTCTCCGCGCCTCCGCGTCTTGCGTTACTGCCTCTGCGTTACTGCCTCTGGGTTACCCCTCTGCAAGCTCGGCGTTAAGCGCACGCAGCGCTTGCTCAAGGCGCTCCACCATCTGCCTCCGCGCCGGCCCTTTTTCCAGATCGGCGTCCACCCAAATCGGCTCCCCAAATGCCACCCCATACCGGATCCGGGCCAACGGCAGCCAGTTCCGCCAATCCTTGAATTGCTCACCGCCCTGGATCACACACGGCACGATCGGCACTTCGGTCATCTGCGCGATCCGACAAATCCCGTCCCGGATGTTGCCACCTCGCAACACCGAATCCTGGCCGGAACGCAACTGACCTTCAGGAAAGATCCCCACCACCCGACCCGCCTTCAGATGGCGGACCAAGCCGCGCAAAGTGTCCACATCATTGCCGCTGCGATCCAATGGCATCGCGCCAATACCGGACAAAAACCAACGGGCCAATGGATGCCGAAAAATCTCAACAATACTCAGCCAATAAATCGGCCGGGAGACGGTCACCCCCACCAAGGCAGAATCAAAAACACTAGCATGATTGGCCGCCAAGATAAACGCCCCCG
>JAYTYG010000257.1:0-5088 GCA_043742585.1 Spartobacteria bacterium | reverse complement strand
GGACTGGTTCAGCGTCGCCGTGTGTTCCAAGGGCGAATACGACGTGGAAGCCGGGCTCATTTCGTCGTTCCCGATGCGGACCACTGCGGATGGGACGTTGGAGATGGCCAAATGGGTGCCCATCAACGCGTTCAGCCGCGAGCGCATTAATGCCAGTGTGACTGAGCTCCAGGAGGAGAAGGCGCTTGTCGCTGAGTTGCTGGGCTGAGGCCGGTGATTTAAGGTTTTTTAACCTGTTCGCCGCTGGCAGCCCACAGCGGGGTCGGCTCTGAGGCTGGGTCAAATTAGCGCCGCCATTTCTTTAAAGGAGTGGCGGCGTTTCGTTGGGTTGGGTCATCGCCATCGGATCCAGGGCGCGGCTGAGCTCGGCTTCGGGCAGCACCGCCCATTCCGTGCAGATTTGGCGCACCGTTTTGCCTGTTCTCGCGCATTCCTTGGCGATTTCTGCGGCGCGGTCGTAGCCGAGGATGGGGGCGAGGCTGGTGACCATGGCCATGCTGAGCTCGACGAGTTCGTTGCAGCGGAGTTGGTGGGCTTGGATTCCGAGGACGCATTTTTCCCGAAAGACGCTGACGCTATTGGCGAGGAGGCGCAGGGATTCGAGCATGGAGTGGGCGAGGACGGGCATCATGACGTTGAGCTGAAAGTTCCCGCTGGCGGCGGCCCAGGTGACGGTGGTGTCGTTGCCGATGACGCGGGCGCATACTTGCATGAGGGCTTCGCAGATCACGGGGTTGACTTTGCCCGGCATGATGGAGCTGCCGGGTTGGGTTTCCGGGAGCCGGATTTCGCCAAGCCCGCAGCGGGGTCCGCTGCTTAGCCAACGCAGATCGTTGGCGATTTTAAAAAGGCTGACGGCGATGGTTTTGAGCTGGCCGCTGGCGTCCACTAGGGCGTCTTTGGCCGATTGCGCTTCGAAATGGTTTTCGGCTTCGCGCCAGTCGATCCGGGTTTGTGCGGAGAGACTGCGGGTGACGGTTTTTGCGAAGTCGGGATGGGTGTTGATCCCGGTGCCGACGGCGGTGCCGCCCAGTGGGAGTTCTAAGAGCGCGGTCAGGGCTTGCGCGGCGCGGAGTTCGGATTGGGCGATCTGGCGGGCGAATCCGCTGAACTCCTGGCCGTGGCGGATGGGGGTGGCGTCCATGAGGTGAGTGCGCCCGATTTTGATCACGTCCCAGAACTCGACTGACTTGTCTTTGAGTGCGGTCTGCAAAGCGTTGAGCGCGGGGATGAGCGTCTCGCGAAGGCCGCAGCCGAGTGCGAGGTGGATGGCGCTGGGGATGACGTCATTGCTGGATTGGCCGAGATTGACGTGGTCGTTGGGGTGCACCGGGTTCCTGGATCCAATGGGCTGGCCGGCCAGTTGGGAGCAGCGTTTGGCGATGACCTCGTTGGCATTCGTATTGGTCGAAGTGCCGGAGCCCGTCTGGTAAACGTCGAGGGGGAAATGGGCGTCATGCAGGCCAGCGGCTATCTCGCTCGCGGCTTGCACGATTAACCCGGCTCGCGCGGCGTCGAGGCGGCCCAAGGTCCGGTTGGCTTCCGCCGCTGCGCCTTTGATAAGGGCGATGGCTCGGATCAGTTCCGGGGCGAAGCGGGTGCCGCTGATCGGGAAGTTGAGGAGGGCGCGCTGTGTGGATGCGCCGTAGAGGGCTTCGGCGGGCACCTCAATGGCGCCCATGGAATCGGTTTCCGTGCGGGTGGTGGGCATCCCTGAGGATGCGCGAGCCGTGCCGTGAAATCAAAGGGCGAAAGCCCGGGGGCGCCCATGGGAGTGCGGTGGGCTTGCGTTACAAAAATGCAGCGGAAATGGGGACAGACAAATCGTCGCTCCGTTCTCAGCCGCATAGAACACAAAGAACACAGAAAATCTCTAAATTCCTGATTTTTGTGATTTTTGTGTTCTCTGCGGCTAATGGATCTCTGCGCTGCGGCGTTACCGCAGGGCGAAGGGGTCGGAGTGCTGGACCCTTTTGCCGTGACCGTTAGCGTGGCCGTTGGCTGTTTTATAGAACTTGGTCACAAACATCGGGGGCAGATTTTGCAGGCAATATTCGCTCTCAATGCGGGGGAAATGGCGGCAGTGCCCGACCAACTCATTGGTGACCTGGTAGATGATGAAGGCGGCGTGATCCTCGTCTTTGAGGGCGTCGAACGTGTGCTGGAGCAGTTCGCGCTTCTTGCCCGGGTCGAGGATGCTGAAGGGAATCCCGGAAACGATGTAGTCGCAATGCGGTAGGCCGCGGCGGGCGAGCGCGGAGTTGAGGTCGCAGGCGTCAGTATTGAGGACGATGACGCGGGAATCATTGCGGAACTGATCCTCGAGATGTTGGGCGAGTTCAGGATCGAGCTCGAAAAGCATCAGGTGCGAGTCCGGGCCCATGCGCTTGAGGATCTCGCGGGTGTGACAGCCTTCGCCGGGGCCGTATTCGGCGATGATCCGGGGGCCGGCATAGTTCATCTTGTCGGCGACCTTGCGGATGAGCGTCTTGGAGCTTGGAATGATCGAAGCCACTTGCATTGGCCGTTGGAAAAATCGCTTTAAAAACAGTGCGCTCATAGGGTTCTTCTGGAAATGAGCGGCGACTCTAGACGCCGAAAGTCGATTGTCGAGCGTGTGATCGCCCGATGGAAAAGGAAGCATGCTGCGGCTTCTGCTGGGGCCAGGGGATGGGGCTTGCCCGGGGCGCTCGCGTGCGGGCGCTCGGAAAAGGCGGGGGATTGCTCTAAAGTCCGGCTGCGCGTGGGGCGTCCGTGGGAGGGGCCTGGAGCAGGAGCTTGAAGTCGTCGATTTTGATCGCTTTTACGTCTTTGCCGATCCGTGCCTGAATCAGGCATTGGTCGGCATCTGCGGGGATTTCAAAGGCGAAAAAGGATTTGCTGGGGAGGTGCTGCAGGTAGGGTTTGAGCAGGTAATCGGCCTGCACGCGGTTGCCCTTCTGGAAACGCAGTTTGAGGGCGAATGCTTCGACTTGCTCAGAGGTGGCTTCGATTTCAATGCGTGCATACTGGCCGCGAAAGGATTCGGGGATTTGCCAGGAGATTTGGTTTAAAGCGCCTGTGGCCTTGGTCCATTGGGCGGGGAGTGCAGGAATGAGAGACGCTAATTCCGGGGCCGCAGCGGAGAAAATCCGGGGCGCCGGATCCGAGGGTTTGCGGCGGCGTTGGAAGACAAGGTCGGGGGTGTTGTCTCGGGTGAGGAGCCGGGTTAATCGCCAGTTTTTCTGGGGTTCCTCGAAGTAGGAGGCCAGTTGGAGTTTGGCTGGGATCTTCTTTTTTTCGAGGAGTTTACGGCTGGTGAGCCAGACAAGTTTGTGCGCGTACCAGAATTGGTCGCAGGTCGCCGCAGTCGCTTCATTGGTTTCGTTGGCCAGGAGAATGGAGTTGGGCGTTTGCCATTGGAAGGATTCGGCTTTCTGTGAATCGATCAGGAAAGCGATGGCGCGCATGTCCGAGTGTGTAAATACCTTGGTCTGCGCGGGGAGCCCGGCCATGTAGTGGCGCATTTTTGGGGCGTAGCCGAGGTCGAAATGCTCGCGGGACGTGGCGGCGATGAGCGCGAGCAAGGCGACTAGAGCGAGTGCGGCGCGGAGGACGGGTTTTTGGTGGAATCTGCGGAATCGAGGCACGCTGGAACAGGCATTAAGCACCGTCGCGACGCCTAGGGCGGTAAAGACTGAGAGCGGCACGAGCAGGCCGCAAAGGAATCGCACGGCATCCCTGATGAGGGGGTTCCATCCGCCTTCAAAGCCTTGCGGCACCCCGGAGTATTCGAGGTAAAGCACTCCCAGCCATAGGAGGAGGATTTTGCCGAGCAATTTGGGTTCTTCGTCGGAGGCAATCGGTAAAATATTTTCGCCGCCGGATTTGGTCAATTTAAGGAGACGCGTCCCGGCTGCGGCGCCGAGGAGGCCAATGATGGCGAGGGCGGAGTAGACAGGGGCGATCGGGTTGCCTTTCCAGAGGACGACAAAGAAACGCACGGGCAATTGCCAGAGGGCGATGGCGCTGGTGCCTTTGGCGCCTTTGTTGCCCATGTTGGCGTGGAGATCGTGGAGCCAATCCCCGAATTGTTGATGGTAAAAATAGGCTTCGACGCAGTAGAGCGACAGGCAGACTGCACCGGCGGCGAGTAGCCAGCCAAAGCGGTGTCGGAAGTAGATGGCAGTGGCGAGGACCACTACGGGGACGATGAATGAGCCCGTGATGCGGTTGGATTCGAGTATGAAGATGGCCGTGCCGGTGAGGGCGGCGAAGAGCATGGTGCGGGCGCGACTTTGGGCTCGCATGGTGGACCACCAGGCGAGCATGACTGCGCCGCCCCATACGCCTTCGGAAAGGTCTGGCATGGGTCGGTAACAGACGGTGTCGAGCAGGGGATGGAGGAGGAAAGCTAGGGCGGCGATCCATGCGGTGGCCAGGGAGCGCGTGAGTTTCCTGGCGAATGTGAAGCTCAGAAGTGCGCCTCCCGTCATGTAAATGATGGGAACCCCGTAATACGAAGCTAACCCAAAGCCGAAGACCTTTTGTAAAAGCCAGCAGACGCCCCAGACCGGCCAGCGGAGATCATGGAAGCTGTGGATTTGCCAAGCTTTGAGGCCCTGTTCGTGGAGGTCGAATGCGAAGCTCCAGTAGGTGAGGTCGTCGCCGAAACCTGGTTCCTGAAGAAACCCGAGGCCGACAGCGACGGCTGCGAGCACGAGCAGAAGGCAGTGGATCCACAAGGGAATCCGCCATCGGGCAGCCTCGTCGGTGGGTTCAGTTTGCGGAGCGGTCGTGAGCTCTGGCTTTTTCATGGGCTCGGATAAAAGGGATGATTGAAATTAAGGGTAGCTGCTGAGCCGGCTGGTCTGCGCTTTTGCGCGGAGGTTCCAGGAGCCTTTGTGGCTTCGCGGCTTTTCCACGGGGGCAATGCCGGGCGCGGATTAAAGGGGGGCATGTTGCCGAAGACAAGGCGCGTGCGAGGACGGTTCTTCGGCTCAGCGCAGGAAGGGTGCGCAGGAAGGGGCGACGACGAGCCGAATATGGCCGAGCAATCGGGGGCGCCTGGAAATTTGCCCGCTTCTTTAATCGCCTGTAGGTTTGCGC
>JAYTYG010000256.1:0-3178 GCA_043742585.1 Spartobacteria bacterium | reverse complement strand
CCCCTTCTCCATGTCCGCGTCGCTGACGCCCCCGTAAATGAGGATCTGCTGGAGCGCAGTCAAATACGCGAACGCCTCCTCCGGCGAATCCAGATCGGGCTCGCTCACTATCTCCATGAGCGGGGTGCCGGCCCGGTTGAAATCGATCCCGCTCGAACTCTCAAAATGCGTGCTTTTGGCCACGTCCTCTTCGAGATGAATGCGCACCAAGCGCACCGCTTTGCCCGGCGCCACGATGGATTTCTGCGCGTCCTTGGGATAGGCGAACTCATGCAGAGGCACCGTGCCACCCACGCAGATCGGCTGGTCAAACTGCGTGATCTGATAGTTCTTGGGCATGTCCGGGTAGAAATAATTCTTCCGGTCAAACTTGCAGATCGCAGGGATCTCGCACCCGAGCATGAGCCCCGCCAAGGCCGTCATTTTCAGCGCCTCCACATTCATCACCGGCAGCGCCCCTGGATAGCCCAAGCAGACCGGGCAGGTGTGGGTGTTTGGCTCAGCGCCGAACTCCACCGGGCAGGCGCAAAACATTTTGCTTTGGGTTTTGAGCTGCACGTGGACTTCGAGGCCGATCGTCGGAATGTATTTCGTGGACATGGAATTTAGGGACCGCCTTCACCTCAAATGAATTCCCGGTAATGCGCAAGCGATGATGGCGTTGCTTCGGCTCAGTTATCGTCCCCGGCCTTACCCAGGGAATACGTAAGGGCTTTGTCCAAATCAAACTTATGCAATAAAGCCGCCACCTCGGGATCATTGGCGGCCTTCACAAGATGCTCGTTATGCATCAACTCGAGCATCTTCAGAATGTCCCGGGATTCCACCGCCTTGGCTATGGCGGGATCTTGCTGCAAGGCCAGGATCTTTGGATGCAACGCCAGCGCGCGCACCCCGGGGTAAGTCTTAAAGCGCTCGATGCCGTCGCGACTGGAAGTCAACTCGGTGATTTTCGAAAGATTGGAATACACATTGCCCGGCACTGGATCCACGTGCCCAAGCACGCTGCCAGCGGTCCCACTTTCCAGCGCGCCTTTCAACTGCGCCAACCCGCCCACAACGGCTTGCATGACCTCGGTCCCTCGGCCCGACCCCGGACGGGCAGTGTGCCCCCCAGACTGCCCCCCAGCCTTCTTCGACACCACCACCTCGGACTGCGCCACCGCCCCCAAAAGTCGAATCCCGACCAAGGCCGTCCAAATCGTGAACAGTGAGAACCCCGCGCCGAGCATAGCGCCCAAAGCGCCGTAACCCCAACGGACCACGCCCACACTTTGATCGGATGTTTTTTTGAAAATGATCGCGGAAATCAACAATACACTGACAAACACGGCCACCCCCAGCGCAACCCCGCCCAACACTCGAAGCAACTGATCGGGCAATCCCAACGGCCGCAAAAACGGCACCAGCCATGGCCCGCAGACATACGCCGACGTATACGCCCCCAGCAAAGCCAGTATCCGGATTCCCTGCCGGATCACTCCTAAACGCCAGCCCCGCCAGGCATGATAGAGGACAACTATTGATGCCAGGCCAAAGAGCAAATACTGCAATGAGTCAGGGCTTTGGGACATTGGAAAACCCGGATGCTTTCACAGGCACGACCGAATATCAATGCAGGTGGTTGCAGAACGCCCCGGCCGGCGCGGCTTCACCCGATCGCAGCATCAACCGCCGCATCAAACCGCCGCATCAAACCGCCGCATCAAGCGCTCGGCGTCAAGCGCGCAGCCCGCATTGCGCGCGCTGCCGCAACACATGATCGCAGAGCACCAGCACAGCCATCGCCTCCACCATCGGCACCGCCCTTGGCAACACACAGGGATCATGCCGCCCACGCGCCTTTAACTCCGTGGGCTGCCCATCCACGGTAACAGTCTGTTGCGCCATGAAAATCGTCGCCGTCGGCTTGAACGCCACCCGGAAGAAAATCGACTCCCCATTACTGATCCCGCCCTGAATACCGCCGGACCGATTGGTCACCGTGCGCACCCGGCCGGCTTCCATCACAAATGCATCATTATGCTCGGAACCGCGCAGGCGAGTCCCCTCAAAGCCGGAGCCGATCTCGAACCCCTTCGTGGCGGGCAGACTCATCACCGCCTTGGCCAAATCGGCCTCCAGCTTATCGAAAACCGGTTCGCCCAAGCCCACAGGCACACCGCGCAAAACGCATTCGACGACGCCACCCACCGAGTCGCCCTGACTGCGGACCTCTTTAATAAAATCAATCATCCGCGTCGCCATCGGCTGATCTGGGCAACGCACGATGTTTTCCTCCACCTGCTCCTGAGTGACAGTCTGCGGATCCACCTCGGCGACAAGCTCGTGGATCGACTTCACGTAAGCGACCACTTCCAGACTCGGAAACAGCTGCGCCATCACCTTTTTTGCCACCGCAGCCGCCGCCACACGACCGATCGTTTCGCGCGCGGAGGAACGGCCTCCGCCCTGCCAATTCCGGATGCCATACTTCGCCTGATACGTGTAATCCGCGTGCGACGGCCGGAAAGCGTTTTCCATTTCTCGGTAAGACTCCGGGCGGGCATCCTTGTTGGTCACCGACACGCAAATTGGGGTCCCCAATGTTTTGCCCTCAAAAACTCCCGACAAAATCCGGCAGCGATCCTCTTCATCGCGAGGCGTCACAATCTCGCTCTGACCGGGACGCCGGCGATCGAGATCCTTTTGAATATCCTCTTCACTCAAAGCCACCAGCGGCGGACACCCGTCAATGACAACGCCAACGCCGCCCCCGTGGGATTCCCCCCAGGTGCTGATTCGGAAAAGCTGACCAAACTGGCTCGACATGATGTTGAAAAAACGTGGGACGCGACCGCGAAATGCGGCGGCACCCAGCGGGGCGCGCACCCTAGAGAAGCGCCCCCCGGCGGTGCAATCGAATAGATGGGAAGCGCGCCGGGCGAGAATGAATCCGCCAATTACCAAAATGAAGGGGTGAAACTAGCCCTTGCCCAAAGGCAGAATAGGCTACATGTTGGGGGGGATTCGATTGTTGGTTCGTCGCGCGGTAGATCGTCAGTTGGGTAGTCTCAATGGTGATTTGAAACCCGGTTCCCGGGAACGGCATGGTAGCTTGCAGTCGCTTCTTCATTGCGGCGAAATTTTCCACCCGAAAATTTCTCCCTTTGAGGCTAATTCCGGAACCAGTCCCTTA
>JAYTYG010000255.1:0-4316 GCA_043742585.1 Spartobacteria bacterium | reverse complement strand
CGATATAAGCCGCAGCCACGCCGCCCTGGAGTATGGGGCGGGACCAAGCCGTCTTCTCCGCCAAATTCCCGGAGCTATCGTAAATATGGATGGACACCTTCGTATCGGGTCCGTCCACGCCCATCCAAAACCAATAGGCATTGCCCTTATAGAGCTGATGCGGAATTGACTTGGACTGCTTGCGCTTGAGATCCCCGGTCCAGAAATCGTTCCGCACCACAAACCCCTCTTTGACATAGGGCAGCGCGGCTTCCATGGCCTGCGAATGGGCATCATCCACCACGGCCAGGACCGGGCCCACCGCCAACAGCAGGACCATCCACAAGCTCCCCAGCGTGCCTTTTAACAAACAATGCCTTTGGTTTTTCATTCTTCGTCCCCTCCGAAATCCTGGAACCGCGCCGAGCGAAGTCCGCATATAGCCGTCGTCACTCGGCCGTCCGCTGGATGTATGGCAGTGGGGGCAAGAACGCGCCCGCCACCTACTTCGGCGCCACGATCCTGACGTCGAATCGCCGAAACTTCGGCACCTGTTGCGCCGAGAGATTCCCTTTATCCAGGTACTCGGCATCCGGAATCGGCTGCTGACTCTCCGCCTCGGACTGCCCTTTGGCGGTGACGTCACCCTTACTATTGAGTGCAGACTCCAGCTCGCAGGCAAACGAGCTGAACGTCAGCTTCACCCCGTCCGGGCTTGCAATGGAGACTTCGGTGGGAGGCAACTTCGCGTAGGCCGCGTGATTCGGCAGCAACTCATACAGGAAAAGCCCGTGACCCGTTTGAAGCTGAATGCGCTCCGATTCCCCGCCATTGATGCTCAGATCATAGGACAACGTTTGTCCGCTCTGATTCTTTAGCATGACATAGCGCACCATCTTCTGCCCGGTCATCGGCCCGGCCGACGCGCCCGGCTTACAACTCAATAGACCGAAGCAGGAAATAAGAATGAGTAGGGCGCGGTTCATAAGGCGAGTTTTGGGGAAATTATGAAGGATGAAGGAAGCGAATCCTCGGGTTTCACGGCTGCTGCGAATCTTCGTCATTCGGCATTCGGCATTCGTCCGCCTTTGGACCTGAGCTTATAAAGAATCGGAGCTGCGCCCAGCTGCTGGCGCCTGGAAGAAATCAACCATCACGTCCAACTGATGATAGACCTGAATGGCCGCATACGCATCGTTCGCGGCGTAGAGCACCTGGGTGTCTGTCAGCCGATGATTGGCCCAGTTCGAGGTCGCCGCACTTTTGGATTTCAGAAAACGACGCCGAAAAACCAAGGCCACCGCGCCCTTCACTCCCACCGATTTACGACAGCCCCGCCGCTTAAAGATAGAGTTAAGGTCCAGGACTTCCTTCGGACTCACGCCCAGTTTCCTCGAGATTTCACGGTAATCCGAGCTCAGCCCAAAGCCGACCTTGAGGATCGCCGCCGACTCAACAAGCTCGCATACGGCCGTGTGACAATCGCGTTGGTGGAGTTGAAATATATAGGCTTTCTCCGGGGTCGAGAACTGCACCACATGCGGGCCATCGGACACCTCGCCCTTTCTAAAAGTGGGTTTGGATTCCGTATCGAAGCCGACGACCGCGCACAGGCGCAGCTCGGCGAGCGCCTGCGCGACGTGAGCCGCCGTGGCCACCAACAGGATCCTATCCAGACCAATCCGGCCATAGGGCTGGAGTGCTGCCATCTGCTCACGGCTAAAAGAGGGGTCAGGTGGATTCATCGGAAACAATGTAAAATCAGCCCACCCATTTCCGCGCGTTATGAAAGAGCTGCAGCCACGGCGCGTCCGCCCCCCAGCTCGCTGGCGCCCAGCTATGTTGCACCGTCCGGAAGACGCGCTCGGGATGCGGCATCATGATTGTCACCCGGCCCGTGGTGGTGGTCAGCGCGGTCATCCCAAACGGCGAGCCGTTCGGGTTCAGCGGGTAACCCTGGGTGACGGCATGATGGTTGTCCACGAATCGCGCGGACACCAACCCGGACTCGCTGCAGGCCGCCGCCGCCGCCGCGTCGGTGAACTCCGCGAAGCCTTCGCCGTGCGCGATGGCGATGGGCAGGATCGCGCCTTCCATCCCCTTGAAAAAGAGGCTTGGGCTCTGCTCGATTCGCACCGAGGCCACACGGGCTTCGAAGCGTTCGGATTGGTTCTGCACAAAGCGCGGCCAGCGCTCGGCCCCGGGAATGATCGAATGCAGGGTGCTCATCATCTGGCATCCGTTACACACGCCCAACGCAAAGCTGTCTTCGCGCGCAAAGAACGCTTCGAATTCGGCCCGCGCACGAGCGTTAAACAAGATACTCTTGGCCCAGCCCTCGCCTGCCCCCAGCACATCGCCATAGCTGAACCCGCCGCAAGCCGCCAGGCCCTGGAAATCGCGCAGCGAAATGCGGCCGCTGAGGATGTCAGTCATGTGTACGTCGATGGCCTTGAAACCCGCCCGGGTAAAGGCCGCGGCCATTTCCACCTCGCCGTTGACCCCCTGCTCCCGAAGGATCGCCATCGGCGGTCTTTCGGTCACCGAAATCTGGGGACAGGCCCCAATCTCAAACGTCACCCTCGGCGTGATCCCGGGATCTTTCGGGTCCAGCCGCAGCGCGTATTCGGATTCGGCGCAGACCGGATTATCGCGCAGGGAAGCGATGCGCCGGGTGACATCGGACCAGACCCCGCGGAGCACGGAGAGATTCTCGTTATAGATTTCCTGGCCCGCGCGGCGGATGCGCAAGGCGTAATGGGAGTTGAGCCGGCCGATCTGCGTGGTGCAGGTCTTGAACCCGTGCGAACGCAGGACTCCGGAGACGTCATCGAAATCCGATTCGCGCACCTGGATGACGGCGCCGAGCTCTTCGGCGAAGAGCGCCATAAAAGCGTTGTGCCCGGCTGGAATCTCCAGGTCGATCCCGGTATGGCCCGCAAACGCCATCTCCACGGCGGCCGCCAGCAAACCACCGTCGGAGCGATCGTGATAGGCCAGGAGCTTTTTATCGCGCCCGAGCTGCTGAATGGCTTTCCAGAAATTTTTGAGATCCGCCGGGCTATCCACGTCGGGCGTGGCTTCACCCATCTGCGAAACCACCTGGGCCAGAATCGAGCCGCCCAGCCGGTTCTTCCCACGGCCAAGATCGATGAGCAGCAGCAGTGAATCCGCCACGGGCTGGAGCTGCGGGGTGAGCGTGAGGCGGATGTCCTCGACGCTGGCAAACGCACTGATGATCAGCGAGGTGGGCGCCGTGACGCGCTTGGATTCCTCCGACCCGGCAGCCGTCCACACCGTGCTCATGCTCATGGAATCCTTGCCCACGGGGATCGTGATCCCGAGCGCCGGACACAGCTCCATGCCGATGGCGTGTACGGCCGCGTAGAGATCCGCGCCGTCCCCGGGCACCGCCGGAGCGGCCATCCAGTTGGCGGAAAGGTTGACCTTGCCGATGTCGCCGATCTGGGCGGCCGCCAGGTTCGTCAAAGCCTCGCCCACAGCCAGGCGCGCGGAGGCGGCGGCGTTATTGACGGCCACCGGCGTGCGTTCGCCGATGGACATGGCTTCGCCGGTATACACATCAAAGGCCGCAGCCGTCACCGCGCAATCCGCCACGGGCACCTGCCACGGGCCCACCATCTGGTCGCGCGAGATCAGGCCGGTCACCGTGCGGTCGCCGATGGAGATGAGGAACGTCTTGTCCGCCACCGTGGGATGCCCGAGCACCAGGTTCACCGCCTCATTGAGACTCAGCGAGCCCAGATCCAAGGCCCGGACCGGTCGGCGCAAACTCGTGGCGCTGCGATGCATCCGGGGCGGTTTGCCCAGCAGCACGTCGAGCGGCATGTCGATGGGTGTGTTGCCAAAATGCGGATCCACGAGCACGAGCTCTTTTTTCTCGGTCGCCTCGCCCACCACTGCGTAGGGACAGCGCTCGCGTGCGCAGAGCGCTGCAAAGGTGGCCATGCGCGCCACGGGCACGGCCATGACATAACGCTCCTGGGATTCGTTGCACCAGATCTCGAGCGGCGACATGCCCGGCTCGTCATTGGGAACCTTGCGCAGGTCAAACCGACCGCCGCGCCCCCCGTCATTCACCAATTCCGGGAACGCGTTGGAAATCCCGCCCGCCCCCACGTCGTGGATGAATGAAATCGGGTTCTCGTCGCCCAGCGCCCAGCAGCGGTCGATGACCTCCTGGCAGCGGCGCTCCATCTCGGGGTTGTCGCGCTGGACGCTGGCGAAATCGAGGTCCTCGCTGCCGTGGCCGCTCGCCATCGAGCTGGCGGCGCCGCCGCCGAGCCCGATGAGCATGGCGGGCCCGCCGAGGACGA
>JAYTYG010000254.1:0-4049 GCA_043742585.1 Spartobacteria bacterium | reverse complement strand
GACGGTTCCCGGTCATCGGATTTCAAGTCGTCACTGAAGTTAGCTAACTCACTGACAGGCTCCCCTGCTCCGAACCTTCTACCAAGCTATGTTCTATTTCGGTGCGCAACCTAGGCGGATTCCGGAAAAAGCAAAGGGAAATTTTCCCGCCAGCTCGGCTAAAACCGAAATTACACAAGGACATTCGTAAAAACTATTTCCCCCGCTTTTTACCGCGACGCCCCGTTGATTTCAGCCACCGCATTGGACACCATGCCGCCCCCAATGCGACTTCTCCTTTGCCTGCTTTCTATTTTAGCCCTCGGCCTCAGCGCTCCCGCCAAGGAATTCAAACTTTACGCCGCTTTCAACGAGGATACCGAGGTCGACATGGCCAATGGCTCCAAATGGGTCATGGACAAGGGCGAAGTCTTTCCCGTGCTCATGTATAAGGAGATGCAGACCAAAATCGTCCTCGAATTGGCCGACACAACTTTCCGGACCGACACGCCCAAGGTCCGGCTCTTAAAGAACGACGAGCTCGGCGCCGGCCTCGCAAAATACCAGAAAAGCGTAGACAATTATCTGCGGACGAAAGCTGAAAAGCCCCAGAAACCCGGCAAGAAGAAGAAGTCCCAGCCCAGTCCGGTCCAATGAATGGAGCAAAACGCGGCGCCTGGAGCATCTGAATCAGGCGGGCCGTAATACCTGCGCCCGCTCCGCCCTCTGCGGCTGAGAGCCAAGGGCCGAGTCAGTTTACAGATGATTATCCCTCCGCACTATTACCACAGCGCTTTCACATACTATGACTACGACATTTGATCTCTATGTTAAAATCCGCTGCCCTTGGTGCGTTACGGCGCAGGCATGGCTCGATACCCGCGGTTACAAATATAAACTCATCGACGTCCTCGAGGACCGGGCCAACTACGACAAAATGATCGCGCTCTCCGGTCAACGCTACACGCCCACCTTGGTGATTAATGGCGATCAAGTGCTAGCCGACTTCGGCCCGGAAGAACTCGAGCCGTTCCTTAAAAAACTCAGCCTCGCGCCTTAAGGATTCCCCACCCGGGGTTCCTGTGACAAGCTGCCCCTCCATCTCGTCTCATTTTCACGTTATCGCCCTGTGCTTTCGAATTTCCTCCTAATCCTCGGCGTTGCCATACTCACCCTCAGCCTCCGGAGCTGCCGCAACGGGATTGCCCAGAAACTCAGTGAGCTGGGCGTGCTGACCACTTCCTTCCTCATCGGCTGGCTCGCCACAGGCTTTTGGTGGGTGGGCTTGTTTTGCTCCCTCAGTTGGCTCCTGCTGCCTTGGGTGGAGATCCTCACCCGGGTGAGAAAGCTCACCCTGCCCATGGAGAAAAACCTGCGCACCAAGTCCGCCCCGAACCGGGAATCCTTTCCCGCATTGCCCGAGCTCACCGCAGAGATCGAGGACGAAGGGTTCGAGCATCTGGAGGATTGCGGGTGGGACTGGGAGGATTACCAACAGTTCTTCCGGCTATTTTACAAAACTGCCGACCGCACCCAGTGCGCGATTTGCATGATCGAGCAGCACGGCATGGCGTTTTACTACCTCAGCCTCTCGTCCCGCGGCAAAGACGGGAAAATCTGGACGACTTGGAATTATCCCTTCTCCTACAGCCTCAAGCTTGTGCCCCACTGGCAAATGAATCGGCTGCGCGGGGATAGAACATTTTACGAGCTTTACTCGAGTCATTGCGAATTCCTGAGCCGCTCCGGCGTGGAGATCGATGACCTCGATCTGATTACCCCCGAAGAGATCCAGGCTGAGATCCAAAAAGATCTCCGCGCCCAGATCACCCACAACATCACCGCCGGCGTGCTCACCCAAACCGATTCCGGCGAGGTGCGCTACTCCTGGCGCGGGCTCTTCTTTATCTGGACCCAGTTTTTGCGCGACTTAGTCCGGATGTGGTAACGCCCGGGCGTGCCGTGCACAGCGCCCGGCACCGGCATTCATGGCCGTTTTAGGTTAAGAGCGTCTAAAATAACCGGTCTAACGCGGAGCCGTCAGAGTAACGCAAGGACTGATACGATTTGCTTGCGACCGGAGCAGGCAAGCCACTTTCGGCCCATCCTCTGCGGCCTTGCGCCTTTGCGTTAAATTCCGTTTCCGTCAGGACTTGGCGTTAAGTAGGCGTCCTAAAGACATTGGGCCTAATCTTCCTCCTCTTCGTCATACTCTTCGTCGGGGCCCCAGATGTGTTCTTTGGTCCATTTGGCTTCATAGAGTTTGCAGAGCCCGATGGCGGCCGCCACCCCGCCCGAAAAGGAAGCTGCGGTGGAATACTGTTTATCTTCGTCATAAGCGCCCACGGCGACCACCGCATGGTCGAAGTGCTCACTCAAAAGCTCGAAAACCCTATCGATCGTTTGTTGTTGTGCCTCAGTCATGGGCTCAAGCTGGAAGTCCGCCGCAGAAAGTAAAAGGTCAATCTCCTCTCCGACGCGCCTTATTCCACTAAAGCCGGGACCGCCGCCGCCGCGGTAACACCGCCGAATTGGCAGTTGCCGAGTCGGAGTTTTTACGAATGAATTAACGTTCCACCCAAGGATGAAACTCGCAGTTCTAAACCCCGGCGGTAACGATCCCCAACAGGCTTTTACGGACTTTGCCGGGGCGCCTCAAGAGACGGCACATGCGCCCATCAATTTCCATGGGTTTGCGGCCTGCACTGGAGGGACATTTTATCGCAAGGACACGGATATCCCCGCCGACTCGAAGTCGGTCCTGCTCCTGCTGCGCAAGGATCTCAAGGCGTGTCGGCAGGCGCTCACCGAACTGCGGCGCGCCGGCAAAACCGTGGCCATCGCCTTCAAGGAAGCCGGCGCGCTCCAGATCGCCGAGTGCCTGGCTAATCCCGCCAAGCTCCGCCTCATTCAGGAGATCTGCCAGCGCACCGATGGCGCCATCGCCACGAACCCGGACCTGGTGCAATTCCTTCTCGCCTGCGGGGCGCGATCCGCGGAGTTCATTCCCACGCCTTATCCCTTGGACGATGAGCGCTGGAATTTCTCGCACCCCATTGAGGAACGACGCGGGATCCTGATCGGCACCCGGGAGTTTCAGACGCCGTCGCGGAATCATCTGGCGGCCTTGCTGCTCGTGCGTCAACTCGCTGAGGCCATGCAGGAGCCGGTCACGGTTTTCAACGTGGACGGTTGGGGCGGCCGGCGCATGCTGTCGGCGCTGAGTTATCCAGAAGGACTGCTGCGGGTGGTGGAAGGGCGGGTGAATTATCCGCGGTATCTGCGGATTATGAGCCGTCACAAGTTGGTGCTGCAGCTCGATGCCAGTGCCGTCCCGGGGCAGGTGGCCGGAGACGCCCTGCTGTGTCGGATCCCGTGCGTCGGCGGCAATGGGACCACGGAGCGTGAGGCGTTCCCGAATCTTTGTGGGCAATCACGCACGCACGAGCAGCTCCAGGATATTACCGCGCGGTTGCTGGATCATTCCCACGATTGCCTGGCCGTGACGGAGGACGCCTTGGCGCTGGCCAGGGAGCGCCTCGGCTTTCCTGTGATCGCCTCGAAGCTCGCGGATTATTTTCGCCGGATCGCCCGGCCCTAATTAGGAATTATGAAGGATGAAAATTCGGAGAATGGACGCGCCGTGAACCCCTAGGACTTACGCATCTATAATGACTATGGGAAAGCGCAGATCCTCCCATAAGGCGCTGCTGGCAAGGCAGCTATGCCAAGGGCGTTGTAAATATTCGGTGAAGCCGTCGGTTGATACACGGCAGCCATTTCGGTGATGCCAGCGTCAAACCCGCCGAAGCCCCACCTGCGATAAGGGTGCGGCGTTTGACTGTGATCTTCGACCGGGAGGGTTATTCCCCGGAGCTTTTTGCCCGGCTCAAAGTCCTCCGCATCGCCATTCTCTCCTACCACAAACACCCCGGCCCCGGTTGGCAGGAGGCCGAGTTCAGCCCCCGTCTGCTCACCCATCCCAACGGACCACCCTCGTGCGGATGGCCGAACGCGGCACCCGCCTCAGCAATAGGCTCTGGGGTGCGCGAGCTGCGCCGAAACCGCCC
>JAYTYG010000253.1:0-3000 GCA_043742585.1 Spartobacteria bacterium | reverse complement strand
GGAAGACAAAAACACGTTTTTACTCAGGCGAGTAACGCCTGCAAAGTCCGCCCGAACGGCAAAGGACGCTTAAGTTGACGCGTATGCCGCTGCGGGCCTGCCCTGGGGACTAAACCAGAGCCGATCGAACCGCAACGCGGTTCCGCCAAAGGACGATCATGGGCGCAACTTTTGAAGAATGATGAAGGATGAAGGATGAAGATTTGGAGAACCCAGAGGCCGTTAAGCCAAAGGCCTCTTCTCCTTCATACTTCATCCCTCATCCTTCATAATTCCCCTAAAACTCCCTGCTGGATCGCATCCGCTTGGTCTTGGAGCGGCGATGCTTGGTCTCGAGAATGCGCTGCTTCACTCCCCACGGCCGTTTGGCTTTTTGCCGACGCAACTTCTGCGCGGCCGCCCGCAGCTCCGCAGCCTCCCGGGCCCGGCGACTCTCGATGGCGTCCAAAAGCCGTTCCCAAGCCAGTTGCCGGTTCATGGCCTGGGAGCGGGTATCCTGAACATTGACGGCGATGTCCGAGGGCACGTGGCGCAGGCAAACGGCCGTGGAAACCTTGTTCACGTGCTGCCCGCCCGGGCCAGAGGACCGGGAAAACTTCTCTTCAAAGTCGCCCAAAGCAAGGCCCAGCTTGGCCAGGCGCGCCAATTTTCTTGTTTGGAAATCAATTGGCGAATTCATACTCCGGGACAAGCCATGGAAGTTATCATCAAACCCGACGCGGCGTCTGTGAGCAAGACCGCCGCCAGTTACTTTAAAAGTCAGTTAGCACACAATCCGGGGAGCGTCTTTGGCCTGGCCACAGGGTCCACGCCCACGGGCCTCTATCGCGAGCTTATCAACCTGCACAAGGTCGGCTGCGTCGATTTCTCGGGTGCCACGACATTCAACCTCGACGAATACATCGGCCTGGCTCCGGCCCATGCCGCTTCCTACCATTATTTCATGCGCGAACAGCTCTTCGCGCACGTGAACCTGGACCCGGCCCGCACGCATCTCCCGGACGGCTTGGCGGCGAATGTCTTCGCGCATTGCCAGGATTACGAAAAAGCCATCCAGGCGGCGGGCGGGATCGATCTGCAGCTCCTGGGCATCGGATCCGATGGCCACATCGGCTTCAACGAACCGAGCTCATCCCTGAGCTCGCGCACCCGGATCAAGACGCTCACCCCGCGGACCCTGGCCGATAACGCCAAACACTTTGAGGCCGGCGAGCGGATCCCGCAGCACGTGATCACGATGGGCGTGGGCACGATAATGGAAGCCCGGCATTGCCTGGTCCTGGCGCTGGGCGCAAACAAGGCGGAAGCTGTGGCCGCCATGACCGAAGGCCCCATCACCGCCAATTGTCCGGCATCGATTTTGCAGATGCATCCGCACTGCACGCTCATCATCGACGAAGCCGCCGCGCAAAACCTGCACCGCAGCGAATATTACCGCTGGGTCTACGAAAATAAGCCGGTTTGGCAAAACCTCGAAACCAGCGAAGGTTAAGTCGTCCCGAGCCGCCCGTTTTTTCAATTCCATGATACTCACCAACGCCCGTCTTATTTTAGCTGACCGCATCGTCCGGGGCAGCCTGCGCCTCGCGGGAGGGAAGATCGTCACCGTCAGCGAGACCCCGCTCGCGGCCGAGCCCGGGGAGGAAAGCGTGGACTTGGGCGGGCGGCTGCTGGCGCCTGGCTTTATCGATCTCCACATCCACGGGGCGCTGCGTCGGGACACGATGGAAGCGGACGCCGAAGCGTTCGAGACGATCTGCGGCTACCATGCGTTGGGCGGCACGACGTCGCTGGCATTGACCACCGCGGCGGCCACCACCCGGGAAATCACGCGCGTGCTTGCGGCCGCCAAGGCTTACCGGCAGGCGCCCCGGGGCGATGGAGCGCAACTGCTGGGCGTCCATTTGGAAGGCCCTTACTTTTCCAAAGACAAGCCCGGCGCGCATTCCCTGGAGCTGATCCGCGCCCCGCAGCGCGCGGAATGGCAGGGCTGGCTGGAATACGCCGAGGACATCACCCAGATGACCCTCGCCCCGGAGCTGCCCGGCGCCCTGGAACTCATCGAGGCGCTCGTCGCCGCCAACATCCGGGTCAGCGGCGGCCATAGCAACGCCTGGGACGAGGACGCCGCCGAGGCCCATGCCCACGGGATGCGCCAGGTCACCCACACTTTCAACTGCATGTCTGCGGCCAGGCATCGCGGGCCGTATCGCGTCGCGGGCCTGCTGGAGTTTGCCATGAGCGAGCCGGACATTCTCTGCGAACTCATCGCCGATGGCCGACACGTGTCCCCCACCCTGATGCGCATGCTTTACCTGGCCAAAGGCCCCGAAGGCATTGCGCTCATTACCGATGCCGCCGCCGGCGCCGGCCTAGCTGAGGAAGCGCACTTTGAACTCGCCGGCCAAACCTGCGTGGTGCGCGACGGAGTGGGCCTGAGCCTCGACGGCAAATCACTGGCCGGCAGCACCAGTACAATGATGCGCTGCGTAGCCAACATGGTGAATCTGGTGGGCATCTCGCTGCCCGAAGCCGTCGGCATGGCCACGCGCAATCCCGCCCGCGCCCTGGGGCTGGATGATTCCAAAGGCACGCTCGCGCCCGGCGCGGACGCCGATCTGATCGTGTTCAACGACCAATTCGAGCTGAGCCAAACCTTCATCGCCGGCCGCAGCAGGGAAATTATGAAGTATGAATGATGAAGTATGAGAGGCGTCTTCGGGCTTAAGCGCATCTATACTCCGCGCGGTAAGAAATGGCACATCTCCCTGGATCGTGGCGCAGGCGGGACGCCCAAGGCATACGCCTCTAAATTGCTCTATAATAGTAGGTCCTCGATCCCAACGGGATTCGATATATCCCAACGGGATTCGATATATCCCAACGGGATTACGTCCTCCTGCCCAGGGTTGGCCCGCTGCGGCATACGCGTCAACTTAAGCTGCGGAAGCCCACTGGGTATTGAAATTCGGACGTTTGCGCTTGTCGTAGCAGCAGTAT
>JAYTYG010000252.1:0-3228 GCA_043742585.1 Spartobacteria bacterium | reverse complement strand
CAGCGGTCTATCCAACATCCTCGCCATCGATGTCGCTGTCAAAAACGACACACTTCAATTCCTGTGGAACTGATTCTTGCAACTTTCGGAGATGCGCCCGTGGACACAGTGGACACAGTGGACGGAATGGACGAAATGGACGCTTGCTGGTAGCGGGTGCTGGTAGCGGGTGCTGCGGGCGGTTTTGCTGGCTGGTGTGGTTTTTATGGGCCGTCTGCGGTGGCGTCGGTGGGGCTGAAATGGCCCCAGCGCCAGGCTAGGGCCGGCAGCACCAGGAGATTGAGCACGGTGGAGGTCATCAGGCCGCCGAGAATGACGATGGCCATTGGGCCTTCAATCTCGCGGCCGGCCTCGCCGCTGCCTAGCGCCAGCGGGAGAACCCCGAGGGCGGTGACTAGCGCGGTCATGAGAATCGGGACGAAACGTTCGGCTGCTCCTCGGGCGACGGTCTCAATGGACCAGGGCGCGCGATCGACTTCGACAAGATGCTCGTAGTGCGAGATGAGCATAATACTGTTGCGCGTGCTGATCCCAAAAAGGGTGACGAATCCCACCCAGGATCCGATCGAAGTCGAGCCGCCACTGGCAAATACCGCGAGCACCCCGCCCACCAGCGCAAACGGGATATTAGCTAGAACCAATCCCACATGGTTAGGGCGTCGGAAGACGAGCGAAAGCAGGAGAACGATGCCGAGGAACGCCACCAGGAAATGCAGGATGAGTTCGCGTTTGGCCTTGGATTGTTCCTCCGCCGCGCCGCTCCATTCAATATAGATTCCCTGACGCAGCTTGACGTTTTTAGCCACGCGCGGCTGCGCTTCAGCCACAAACGAACTCACGTCGCGCTTCTCCACGTTGCAGGTCACGGTCTGTCGGCGTCGGCCTCCGTCATGCTGGATACTGGGGCGTCCATTGGTTAATTCCACGTCGGCGAGTTGGCGCAGGGGCATCCGCAGGCCGTCGCCATTTGTTAGCAGCAGATTGCCGACGCTCTCCGGATCGCGCCGGGCGTCCTCGGCGAGGATCACAGCCATCTCGTGAATCCGGTTGCCGCGGACCATCTGTGCCACGTCAGCGCCTTGGAAAGCGGTTTGCACGGCATCGAGCACTTCCAGCGGACGGAACCCGAATTGCGTGAGCCGCTCGGGTCGCAAATGCACGGCGAGAACCGGCGCGCCTGGCGGGGCTTTCACCTGGACATCGGCGTTGCCTTTGACCGCAGAGAGCTCTGCCGAAACCAGGCGCGCAGCGGCATCGAGTTGATCCAGATCCTCGCCGAAAATATTTACCACGACCGCTGCGGTTTCCCCGGAAATTGTCTCGCCGATCCTGTCGCCGAGAAAGGTCATCACCTCGCTTTGGATCCCGGGAAAATCCTTCAGCATCTCCCGTAAATATTCCTGCGTCTCGACTTCCTCTGCGGGCGTGGTGCCTGGTTTGAGGTCGACATGGAACTCACTTTGATTGGGGCCCCAGGTGTCTTCGCCTTGCTCGGCCCGGCCGACTTGTTGCTCGACTGTGGCGACGTGCGGGTTGGCTCGCATTTTGTCTGAAATCAATTTGCCGGTGCGCAGCGATTCCTCGATCGACATGCCCGGGCGCGCTTTCACCCCGACCACAAAATGGCCTTCCCGAAATTCAGGAAGTAATTCGCCCCCAAAAAACGGGATGAGAGCGCACGCACCGATGACGAGCAGGAGCGCGACGGCTGCTGTGAGTCGAGGCCACCGAACCAAGGCCAGCAGCCAATCGCGATGAATGACTTTCAAATGCCTGATCCAGAACGGCTCAGCGTGGGCCTTGGCGCGGCTTAAAAAAACCAGCGCCATGGCCGGAGTGACAGTGAGGGCGACGGCGAGCGAGGCGAGAGTGGAGAGAATGAAAGCCACGCCGAGCGGGGCGAAGAAGCGGCCCTGCAAGCCGGACATGGTGAGCACGGGAATAAACACCACGGCAACGATGAGCGTGGCGTAAACGACTGCGCTGCGCACCTCCAGCGAGGCCTCCAGCACCACGCGCCAGAGCGCCCGCGGCGTGTCGAGCGCGGCGTTCTCGCGCAAGCGGCGGAGAATGTTTTCGATATCAATGATGGCGTCGTCCACCACCACGCCGATGGCCACCGCAAAGCCGCTCAAGGTCATGGTGTTTAGCGACACGCCCCACCAATCCAGCACCAACACCGCGCTCAGCAGGGACAGCGGGATCGACACGAACGAAATGAAGGCGATGCGCAGATCCAGCAAAAATAGCAGGAGCACGATGCCCACGAGCGCGCCGCCGATCATTAACGAATTCATAACATGCCCAAGCGCGGTCTCGATGAATGTCGCCGGCCGATGCAGTTGCGGATACACTTTGATGCCGCGCTGGGCGAACACCGGTTGCAACTCGGCGAGCGCCTTTTCCAGGGCATGCGTCACGGCAAGCGTGTTTGCCCCATACTGGCTGCTCATGGTGATCAGCACCCCGGGCCCGCCCATGATCAGCGTGTCGCCAAACTTTGGTTCAGCGCCCAGCTTGACCCGGGCGACGTCGCGCATCCGCACCACCGGCGTGCCTTTGCGCACGACGACTTCGCCGAGCTCTTCGGGAGTGAAGATTTGGCCGTCGCTTTGAATAACAACTCGTTGGCCAGGAGTATCTATAAAGCCGGCCCCGCGCACACCGGTGGCGGCTTTGGCTGAATCCAGGATATCGGAAAGGGTCAGGTCGAAAGCCGCTAGGCGTTCCGGGACAACTTGGACTTGGAGTTGTTCGACTTCCCCGCCGAATACATTGGCATGCGCCACTCCCTGCACGGCCAGGAGTCTGGGCTTGAGCGTCCAATCCACAAATGTGCGCAGGTCCCGGCCGGACATTTTGTCTGAGACCATGCCGATCTTGAGCAGATCCATGGTGGAGGACGTCAGTGGGGATAACGTCGGCGCGCGCACTCCGTCGGGCAGTTGTCGGGCGAGTGTGCCGAGTTTTTCGGCCAGCGATTGTCGGGCAATATTGATGTTGGAACCGTCTTTGAAAACGGCGGTGACCACGCTCAGGCCCTGGATGCTTTCCGAGCGTACGGAGTCTAGGTTGGCCGCCCCGTTGACTGCGCTTTCCACGGGCCGCGTGACGAGTACCTCGACTTGTTCTGCCGAGAGTCCCGGTGCCTCGGTTTGGATCGTGACCTGCGGGGCGACAAACTCCGGGAAAACATCCAGTGACGCGCGCGACGCCACGTAACCGCCC
>JAYTYG010000251.1:0-3172 GCA_043742585.1 Spartobacteria bacterium | reverse complement strand
ATATAAGTGGGGTTTCTGGAAGTCCCCTGAAGGGAACTACAGGTGCTCCGGCCACGAGCGGTGAATAACGGGGCGCCACTGGCGAGGCAACGCTAGTATCTCAGATTTGTGTCGTGGAACGCATGCGCCGCAATTCGCTCAGCGTTGTACGAGATTCTTGCTAATTACGGAGCATTTCCATTTCTGAATTGTTGCCACGTCAGCATGGCGATTTCTGGATTCTACTTTACGGAGACTCGACGACGGGAGACGGGATCATGGAGTGCGTTTGGCTGCGTCCGGTGCGCGCTGATTCCGCGCACCGCGACGGCACGTTCACCTTAGACCTCAGCGGCGGGCATCCCTGTTGCGGGACGGACCGTGGTCGCTGGCCGGGCGCGCGTCCTAAAGAAACGGGGGCGGCGGGAAACCGGGGGCGTTTTTGGAGTCGGCAGGTTCCCGCATGTATGCGCCCCATTGATCCACAAGGAGTTATAAATGTTTCCCGGTTGAATTTTTAACCCTGAAACGTGACGCGTCCGGTTTACCTGAAATACACAAATATTTGATTACGTAATACTTGCGATAAATACAATGTGCACGAATAATGCCTCCTCCGCGTCACACCCCCCTCTTTGGTCACAGATTTGCTGAAATCCGTGACGCGTTATCATCTAACCGACTCTGCGACAATAACTTTAACTTTTCAGTCCTCGCCTGTAGTGGTTATGGTAACCGTGAATAGCGGAGTGCGAGTCCCAAAGTCTGCGCGGAGCCACAATTCTGCCCAAAGTCAGGCGCCTCTGCCGATGCTGAATACGCTTACGGATCGTGTCTGCGGTGCGGTAGAGTCGGCCATCACTTGGGAGGTTGATCGATAAAGTCGGGTGGAACTTTTGGGCTGCAAGGCGGTACGGGTATTTGCGGGATTGATGGAGCGGTATTACGAAGATCGGTCGCGGCGGAGGAGGTGCACGGACGAAGCTCGGGGGGCGGGGGCACAGACAGAGGCAATCCGTTGACCGGTGCACATAAAGCATGCAACTGCTCGAGGCTAGGTGGTACAGCGTTTAGTATTTCCGGGTCCCACGGGGCGTTAAGAGATTCCCACTGTGACGGCGCACGCGGAGGTTTGGCTGGGATTGTTCGCGCCGCTTGCTCTTGAGATCCGTCGACTGCCTGCTCGTCCGCGTAGCACGAACGGAGCAGAAGGTTTTCGCGATTCGCGGCGTAGGTGGCCTGCATCGCAGAAAAATTGCCATCACGCCACCGGGCGACGTAGTCCAGCCAATGCGCAGCCCATTCATGCATCCGATCCGGGCAGTGCTCTGGAATCGGGGTAGTCTTGGCCTTTAACATCTCTTCTCGCACCTCCTGCGTCTCCGTGAGGATCATGTCGCGGGAAAGCTGGGAGTAAATCTCATTCTGCAGGCGCTCGAATTCCGGCTCGGGGATCCCTTGCAAGTCCGTGCGGCAAAAGCCCTCCTTGATGGTCTCGATCAGCACGGCCCACCCGCGCGTCCACGGTGACCGCTGTCGGTAGCATGTCCTGAGCTGCGCCCAAAGCATCTCGTTGCATGACAACGCGTTTACAACTCGAATCATCTTTCGGGCCTCGGGCTGAGTGATGACACTGATCTGGAACAGGGCCGCGAGCGCCATGCACCAGCGGTGTCGGCCGAAGGCTTGCAGGTATTGATCATCGGGCACTGGCTCGACGATGATGTTCCAAACCAGTTGTCGGGTGGGTACTCTTTTAGAATTCGAAAAAAGAAGGGGTCCCCATCGCAGATGGGGAATCTTCGGGACCCGAAAAAGGGGTAAGGGGATCAGAAGGAACTGTACATGTATGTTCGGTAGATCTACCAAATGGTAAATCGCCGATTTTTAGACAATTTTGAACCTGTTGCGTTTGACTTTCTGGCGCACTGTTTTCTACCAATGACGAGTCGGTAGATCTTCCTACTGGAACTGAAAATTCTTCCGCGGCAAACGCAGATGATTTTTGCACAGCCTGCCCGTGTGCTTGCATTGCCTGTTCCACGCGATCGCGGAGAATGATGATCAACGCGGCGCGATCCGGCATGTACCCACGCGCCGGTGTTGATAGGCTTCGCCGGAACTGAATGAACTTGCCGTGCAGCCAACGCAGCCCCGCCCGCACCGTCTTCCCCGTCGATTGTCCCCGAAATGCCTGACGCACCAGCTGCGCCTCGGTGAATCGCATTTCACTAGGCTGCCCCTTTTTTTGGCGCGTAGCATCGACATGCCGCAAATACTCCAGCAACCGCGCTGAAGTTTTCTTGCGCTCGCAGATTATGAATTCAGGACTCGGGGCGTAGCGATCTCGCTTGCCACCATACACCCATGTTTGAGAATCAATGTCCATACGCACTTTCTCCTTTCATGTTTCGATCAATCCAGCGCTGTAACCTGGCGAAATTTACTGTGATGAATTTAGCCGGCGTATTATCACGTCCTGTAATTGCGATGAATTCGTGGCTCTCCAACCACCACAACCATCGCTTCAATTTTCCGAGGCTCGGCTTCCCAAAGACAGCGCGCGCCATGTAATGCCATGGGAAGTCAATCACCGGCGCCCGACCCAACCTCCCCAGTTGCTTATGCGCATCAATCAGATAGCACAACAAGCCTGCCGCCTCGGTGCCACCACACAACTTCCAGTGCCAAGACAGACAACATCCGGCAGGCCTTAATTTATCAATTTTTGGTACATTCTTCCTATAACTCATACGCATGCAAAAAGGTGCCCGCGACGAACTTGGAGATTACCGCGAGAAAGCTGATTGCGGCCAGCGACCTCCTCCAAGCCGAAGGCGGATTTGTCTGTTATTTTATCCTTATCCTTCGAATCATTGCTCGGAGCCGCAATCGCTGCGGTCGTGTGGTGTTGTCCGTGCGAAGGCCCGCCGCGGTGTTTTCCGAGCAGGAGCGCCCCATGCCCCACGTGTCCTGCCCACCAGTCTCCTGTCTCCGCCGTAACGTATTGCAAAAAGCGAAGCTTACTGGCAGGCACATGCTCGACTAGGCCCTGAAACGTACGGCGAGCATATTCCTCCCACCGGTCTGCGGACCCCGGCCCGCAAACCGCAGTGAGACGGTCGGCTTCATTTTGAAAGCCGCCGTTCTTCAGCGCTTCGACCGTTGCCTTGAACTATGCCGCCACCGAATT
>JAYTYG010000250.1:0-2305 GCA_043742585.1 Spartobacteria bacterium | reverse complement strand
GTGGCCATGCCCACGGCGATGCCCGTGCCGCCGTTGACTAGGAGGTTGGGGAAGGCAGCGGGAAAGACCGTGGGCTCTTGCCGGGTCTCGTCATAGTTGGGAACGAAGTCCACGGTATCGCGCTCCATGTCGTCCATGAGCGCGGCACCGAGATGGCGGAGGCGGGCCTCGGTGTACCGCATGGAGGCGGGTGGATCGCCTTCCACGGAGCCGAAGTTGCCCTGGCCTTCGATGAGCATCTCGCGCATCGCCCAGGACTGGGCCATGTGGACGAGCGTGGGGTAAATGGCCTGATCGCCGTGGGGATGGTAATTACCCATGGTTTCACCGACGATTTTCGCGCACTTGAGGTGCTTGCGATTGGGCTGCACGCCCAGCTCGTTCATGGCGAATAGAATCCGGCGCTGGGAAGGCTTGAGGCCATCGCGCGCGTCGGGCAATGCGCGCGAGACAATGACCGACATCGAGTAGTCGAGAAACGATCTCGACATCTCCAAAGCTACATTTACGGGTTCGACTTTTTCGTTTTGGTTATACACGGCGGGAAAAGGGGCGGGTGGGCTGAGAATTCAAGGCGTGGCGGGAGGCCGGGGGGGCGGGGGGCGTTTAACGGCGCCTCCCGTCGGGAAGCGCTTTTCGGGAGGGCACCCCGGTCTACGAGGCGTTCAACGGCGGCCGGTTAGACATCGAGGTTGCGCACGTTTAGGGCGTTGTCTTCGATGAAGGCACGGCGGGGTTCGACGATGTCGCCCATCAAAATGGTGAACATACGGTCGGCTTCCACTGCGTTGTCTTCGTTGAGTTCGACTTTGAGCATCCGTCGTTTCTCGGGATTCATCGTCGTCTCAAAGAGTTCTTTGGCGTTCATTTCTCCCAAGCCTTTAAACCGCTGCACGCTCATGCCTTTGCGGCCGATCTCGATGACTTTGCTCAGGATCTCCGGGATCGCGAAAAGCGGATGCGTCGTGGCTTTTTCGCCGTCGCCCTCGGTGAGGCTGAAGATGGGTTTGTCGCTGTTGCTGTAATGCTCGATCCTGAGGCCTTTGCTGCCGATTTCCTCGATGAGTTTGTAGACGGATTTCGACTCGTGCAGCTCCACCATCCGGGCGCGCCGACGCGGGCCGTCGGGCTTTTTCGCCGCCACCTTTTCCACAGGCGCAGCCTCTCCGGTTTCGGCGGGAACAACTTCCGCAGCGGCGGGTTCTTCAAAGATGTTGAGCTCTTTGTTTTCGTCGCTCAACGCCCAGTTGCGCAGTTCGGTTTCGTTGTGGAAATATTTGACCGACTCAGTGTTGCCTTCGCGCACCTTGACGATGTAGCACGGCAGCACGCCGTCGGCGGAGCGCTCGGTCAGATACGTTTCGAAATCTCCGCCATGCCGACGGATCGAGTCGCTGAATTTGGCCAGGCGCTCAAGCAGGGCCAGGATTTCCTTGAGCTGGGCCGCGCTGAATTCCTTGCCGTCAGCGAGGTTCTTGAAACGTACTTCGTCGGCTCCGAGATTGATCAAAATCCGGTTGAGCGCCGCGTCGTCATCGACGTATTCCTCGCGCTTCTTGCGCTTGATCTTATAGAGCGGTGGACAGGCGATATAGATTTTGCCGGCCCTCACCAGTTCAGTCATCTGCCGATAAAAGAACGTCAGCAGCAATGTGCGGATGTGGGATCCGTCCACGTCGGCATCGGTCATGATGATGATCCGGCCGTAACGCAGCTTGGCCATGTTAAATGAGCCTTCCAGTTCCCCGGCTCCGATCCCGGTCCCGATGGCTGTGATCAGGGTTTGGATTTCGGTGTTTTGCAGCACCTTATCCAAACGCGCTTTCTCGACGTTGATAATCTTGCCCTTGATGGGCAGGATCGCTTGGAAGCGCCGGTCCCGGCCCTGCTTGGCGGAGCCGCCTGCCGAGTCACCTTCGACAATATAGAGTTCTGTGAGCGACGGGTCGCGCTCGGAGCAGTCGGCCAGCTTCCCGGGCAGGCCGCCGCCGGTCAGCGCGCTTTTGCGGACAGTTTCGCGGGCGCGCCTGGCGGCTTCGCGGGCGCGGGAGGCCATGAGACACTTTTCAATGACCCGCTTGGCGACCGTCGGGTTTTGATCAAAGTGCGTCATCAACCCCTCATATGTGATGCTCGAAACGATGCCATCGACTTCCGGGGTAACGAGTTTGACTTTGGTTTGAGACTCGAACGCGGGGTTGGGGTGCTTGATCGCAAGGATGCACGTCAAACCTTCGCGGACGTCATCGCCGCTGATCGTGGGGTCCTTGTCCTTGAGCAAGCTGTTTTGCTTGGCGAACTGGTT
>JAYTYG010000249.1:0-14895 GCA_043742585.1 Spartobacteria bacterium | reverse complement strand
GAGAACGTGATTCGATCGATTCTGGCGAGTGCCTCGGAAGGGGCGGCCGGGATCATTACGAAGTTGACCGACGATCTAAAATCGTTTGTTGGCACCCATCCTCAGCACGACGACATTACCTTGATTGTCATCCGCAAAAAATGAGTAACCCAATGACCGACGACAATATCCAATCCGACGCCCAATCCGCAGACCCAAGCTTTGAGTCCGCGGAATCGGCTGCCACCACTGCTTTCACTGCCCCTGAGGTTGCTGCCGAAGACCCCCTTTTCGGCCAGCTCCAAACCGATCTCGATCGCTTCCGGGATTTGGCGATGCGCACCCAAGCTGATTTTGAGAATTTCCGCAAACGCGCCGCCCGGGAGAAGGAAGACGCGGTTAAATATTCGAACACAGCGTTTTTGGATCGTTTGATCCCGATCCTCGATAATTTTGAGCTCGGTCTGAATGCGGCGCGCGCCGACGTGGCAAACTCGCCGATCCTGATGGGCATGGACATGGTGGCCAAGCAGTTGACCGATTTTCTCCTTCAGAGTGGCGTCGAACCGGTGATCGCCGAGGGTGCGAAGTTTGACCCGAATTTGCATGAAGCGGTGGCGCAGGAAGCCAGCGATAGTATTCCTGAAGGCCATATCGTGCGTCAGTTGCGCCGCGGCTATAAGCTCAAGGACCGGCTCCTGCGGCCTTCCACGGTGACCGTTTCCAAAGGCCCGGAAAGCGTCTGACCCGCTGCGGCAATCCCTCTCTCTGCGGCAGAGTCCTCTCCATGCCTGGAGTGGAATTCTGACGGCTGGCTGTATTTTCAGCCGGATTCCTCCCGGACAGCCTCGATTCTCTTAGACCCTTTGATTTGTCCTACGACATGGCTACCAAGCGCGATTATTATGAAGTGTTAGGCGTTGAGCGCTCCGTTCCTGCGGAGGAACTCAAGCGCGCCTATCGCAAGCTCGCAGTGAAGTTTCATCCTGATAAAAATCCGGGTGATCACACGGCGGAAGATAAGTTCAAGGAGCTCGGCGAGGCTTATGACGTCCTCATGGACGATCAGAAGCGCGCCGCTTACGACCGCTATGGGCATGCCGCTTTTGCCCAAGGCAACGCTGGTCCACGCGCTGGGGGCGGGGGCGGCGGCGGCGCTGGGTTTCATGATCCGTTTGATATCTTTCGCGAAGTCTTCGGCTCCACCGGCGGCGGCGGCGGTGGTGGAAGTGGCGCGGGTGGCATCTTCGAACAGTTTTTCGGCGGCGGTTCCGGGGGCGGCAGCGGTGGGCAGCGCCCGGATCGGGAGGGCAAACAGCGCGGCTCAGATTTGCGGTATGACATGCAAATCGGCCTCGAAGAAGCCGCCTTTGGTTGTGACAAGGAGATCGAGGTGGCCAAGCTCGACGCATGTGGCTCTTGCTCCGGCTCCGGCGCGGAATCCGGTTCCCGCGCCGTGCAATGTCCTGGCTGCGCCGGGCGCGGGCAGGTGATTAGTTCACGCGGTTTTTTCCAGGTTTCGCAGACCTGCGCACGTTGCCGGGGGACCGGGCAGGTCATCGAGAAACCTTGCCGGAGCTGTGGCGGCGAAGGGCGAATGGAAAGCCCGACCCGGATCAAGTTGAAAATCCCTGCGGGCATCGAAGACGGCTCACGCCTGCGCAGTTCGCGCAATGGCGAAGCTGGGATTCGAGGGGGTCCCCCGGGCGATCTTTACGTCGTCATCCACATCAAGGAACACGAGGTTTTTGAGCGCGACGCGGAGAACCTTTTTTGCGAACTCCCGATCTCATTCACCACGGCTGCGCTGGGCGGTGAAATTCAAGTGCCGACGCTCGAAGGCAAGGCGCATCTCAAGATCCCGGCCGGGACTCAGAGCGGGGCCGCGTTCAAGATGCGGGGCAAGGGCATCCCGGTGCTCAACTCGACGCATCGCGGCGATCTCATCGTGCGCGTGGCTGTGGAGGTGCCTAGCAAGCTCAATTCTGAGCAGCGCAAAAAGCTCGAGGAATTTGCCGAACTCACCGGCGACGACAACACGCCTTTGCATAAATCGTTTTTTGATAAAGCTAAGGAATTCTTTGCCTGACGCCAGCGGGGTTGCCCGGGGCGGCTCGATGGCGTGATTGTTTATGCCGCGCTTTTATCTCTCGCCGGAGTTCTGGGATCCTGAGCACTTCACGTTAAGCGGGCCTGAAGCCCATCATTGCGTGGATGTCCTGCGCATGAAGGCGGGCGAACGGGCCACGCTTTTTAACGGGCTCGGGCTTCAAGCGCAGGCGGAATTGGTGCGCGCGGACCGGCAGCGCGTGGAATTCCGGTGCGTGGAGCTGCGCCAAGCGGCTCCGCCGAGTTGCCGGATCACGCTGGGGCAGGCGATTCCCAAGGGCAAAAACATGGAGCTGATTCTGGAGAAGGCCACCGAGTTGGGGGCCGGGGCCATAGCGCCTTTGCTGACGGCGCGCACGGTCGTGCAGCTCGATGCCCGCGACTCTGCGCGCAAGCAGGAAAAATGGCAGCGGGTCGCCCTGGAAGCGGCCAAACAATGCGGCCAGAACTGGCTGCCGACGGTTCACCAGCCTCAAACCCTTGCCTCATTTTTCGACACGCATCCGGCCGGGTTTGATCTCATGCTCATCGGTTCCCTCGAGAGCGATGCGCGTTTGCTTAAGACCGTGCTGGCTGAGCGCTCCGGCCAACGCCCCGGCTCTGCGCTCATTCTCATTGGGCCGGAGGGCGACTTTACTCCAGGCGAACTCGCTTTGGCCCGGAGCCGGGGTTGTGCCCCGCTCACATTCGGGCCGATTATTTTGCGGACCGAAACGGCCGCGATCTATTGCCTGAGCGTGCTCGCCCACGAGCTTTTGGGCCTTTAAGCCTCCGACCACGGGCGAAATGGGCGGCCTTCATCGGCGTCGATGAAATCAAAAAAGGTCTCGATCTCCGGCCGGTTGTCGAATCCGCCGTCGAGCAAGCGCTTGCGCAACATGACTGTGCCTGAGTCGCGCAACCCGCGTTTGCGCATGTATTCGTTCCAAATCTCGATTTCTTCGGTGGATGGCCGGCGTCCATTCGTAAAACACCATTCGAGGATCTCCTCGTCACCGCCGCCGACGCGCACCCGCTCCACCAAAGCCTCATACGCGACTCCGAGAAAGCTGACACCGCGCGCATCGAATCCGCCGCCCAAATTAGGCTGATAATCTGAGGGGAGTTCGCCGTGCAAATGGAGCCGGATTTTATCGAGCATCCGAGGGAAATAACAAATGGCGGTAATTTTCTCGTACGGACTGCGCAAGTTGCTGAAGTTCATAGGAACAGGCTAATAAGGATCCGTCTTGGGCGGCAAGCTCGGCGCCTGATTTCCCAAGAATGCGGGGGCGCAGCACTCCGCCGCATCGCGACTTGGCGGCAGCGGGGAGGGATTTTGGCGGAGGAATCATGAAGGACGAGCGAGGAGAAGTTTCGGGCGAAACCGCACCTGGGTTTTCCTTATCTTCATCCTTCATAATTCGGGCGCCTTTGGAGATGCGCTCGCTTTGGGGGCGGGGCATATTGCTCGCGCGCGGCTGGGTGTGGCGGTTAGGTTTCCGATCTTCCCATGCTCGCTTCCGATCTCTGCGCAATTCTTAGCCCGTCTCGCGTTCTTTGTGCGCCGGAGGATCTGATTGCTTATGGGTTCGATGGTACGGCGGCGCTCAGCGCCTTGGGGGCCGTGGTGGTGTTTCCTGAAAATACTCAGGAGGTCGCGGCTCTCGTCGCTTATGCCGCTGCGCACAATGTCCCGGTCGTCTCGCGCGGCTCCGGCACCGGGCTCAGCGGCGGCAGTGTGCCCATGCCGGGCGCCATGATCCTTTGCCTGGTGCGCATGGATCGCGTTCTGGAGCTCGATGCACGGAATCTCACGATTTTCGTGGAGGCAGGCGTCATTACCCTGAAAGTCGCCGAGGCGGCCGAGAGCGTCGGTTTGCTCTATCCGCCGGACCCGGGCTCGCTGAAAATTTCGACGATTGGGGGCAATGTGGCGGAGAACTCCGGGGGATTGAGGGGGTTAAAATACGGGGTCACGCGCGATTACGTGATGGGGCTGGAGGTGGTGCTGGCCACGGGCGAGGTGGTGTGGCTCGGGAACAAGTGCGTGAAGGATGTGGCTGGGTATTCGATGAAAGACGTTTTCATTGGGTCTGAAGGCACTCTGGGGATCATCACCAAGGTGCTGCTCAAGCTCGTGCCCAGGCCCGCCGCCAAACAGACGCTCCTGGCCACTTATTCCCGCATGTCGGATGCGGCGCAGACCGTGTCGGCCATCATTGCGGCAAAGGTCATTCCCTGCACCCTGGAGTTTCTGGATCGGGTCACCATCGCCTGTGTCGAAGAGTTTGCCCATGTGGGTTTGCCGCTGGATGCCGAAGCCGTGCTATTGATGGAAAGCGACGGGCATCCCGCCGTGGTCGCCGAGCAGGTCCAAATCATGGAGGCCGTGGCCCTGCGTTCCGGCGCGCTTTCCGTGGTGGTGGCGCGCGACGCCGCCCACGCCGCGCAATTGGCGACGGCTCGCCGGGCGGCGTTCTCGGCGCTGGCCCGGGTGTCGCCGACGACGATTCTCGAAGACGCCACGGTGCCGCGCAGCGAACTGGCCAGGATGATCGAGTTTATCCAGGACGTCGGCGCCCGGTATCAGTTGCGGATCGGCATCTTCGGGCACATGGGCGATGGCAATTTGCATCCCACTTTCCTCACCGATGAACGAAATCTGGAAGAAATGGCGCGCGTGGAAATGGCGATGCACGAGATCTTTGACTTTGCGGTCCGGCTCGGTGGGACGATCACTGGTGAACATGGAGTGGGCTTGGCCAAGAAGAAGTTTTTGCCTGCGGCCATAGGCGATGCGAGCTTGGGTCTGATGCGCCAACTCAAACGCACGCTCGATCCGAACAACTTGCTGAATCCCGGGAAGATTTTCGATTGATGGCCCATTCCATTCCCAGCTTTTCCAGCATTCCCAGCTTGCCAGGGCGCGATCCGGTCGCCGGGTTTGCCCCGCGTGCCCGCGCGCCGCTGCACCTCGCGCAGTTGGATTTTTCTGTGCTCCAGCAATGCATCCATTGCGGGTTGTGCCTGCCGACTTGTCCGACTTACGAGGAGACGAAAAACGAGCGGAATAGCCCGCGGGGCAGGATCGCTCTGATGCGCCACGTGGCGGAGGGTAAACTCGGTGTGACACCCGTTTTCGGGGAGGAGCTGTATTTTTGCCTAGGTTGTCTGGCCTGCGAGACGGCTTGTCCGGCGGGTGTGAATTATGCCGCTATGTTCGAGGCTGCGCGCGCGGACATCGAGCATGCGCTGCCCGGGCGGCAGCGGCTGGTGATCCGGGCGGTGGCGTTGCGGCTGGTCTTTACCCGGCCGTGGCTGTTGCGGGCGTTGGGCCGGGGATTGAGGTGGTATCAGGCTTCCGGACTGGAGGCGCTGGTGCGGCGGCTGGGGTTGATGGCGTTGCTACCGGCGGATTTGCGGCAGCTCGAACCGCTGACGCCTCGGGTGCAGCGGGATTTTTCGGACACGCTGATCGGTGCCAATGAGGAGCCCGAAGCGGTCCGGTTCCGGGTGGGGATGCTCACGGGTTGCGTGCAGGATTTGGTTTATCCGCAGGTCAACCGGGATACGGTGGATGTTTTGCTGGCCAATGGTTGCGCGGTGGTTACGCCCGGCGCCCAGTCGTGCTGCGGCTCGCTTCACGCCCATAATGGCGAGCTGGAATGGGCGCGCGAGATGGCCCGGCGCAATATCGATGCGATGGAGCGCGCGGCGGGGTCGCTGGAGCGGCTCGACGCGATTATCAGCAATGCGGCGGGGTGTGGCTCGCAGTTGAAGAATTACGCGCATTTGCTGGCCGGGGATGGCCGTTATGCGGCGCGCGCCAGGCTGTGGTCGGCCAAGCTCAAGGACATCCACGAGTGGCTCGCTGAAATCGGGCCGGTGGCGCCGGCCCCGGCTTCCACGGTGGTTTCGCGGACGGTGACGTATCATGAGGCCTGTCATCTCTGTCATGGCCAGAAGATCACCCGGCAGCCCCGGCAGATCCTGGGTTTGATTCCGGGGTTGAACCTGGTGGAGCTGCCGGAATCCCAGTGGTGCTGCGGGAGCGCGGGGATTTATAATATCACGCAGCCCGAGATGTCGCGGAAGCTCCTGGAACGTAAGCTGGGGCACATTGCGCAGACGCGCGCCTCGGTGGTGGCGTCGGCAAATCCCGGTTGTGGCGTGCAGTTGGAGGCGGGGGCGCGCGGGGCCGGGCTGGCGGTGGAGATTGCGCATCCGATCAGCCTTTTGGCGCAGGCGTATCGGGCCGGGGCGCGCGGGAATTCGCAGGATGATTAATTTATGAAAGACTTATTTGAAGTGGACCTTTTTGGCGGGCCTCAAGCGCAGGCGCCTGCGCCCGTGCCGGCTGTGCGCGAGCCCCGTGTGTATTCGGTAAGCGAGGTGACGCGGTCGGTGCGCGATGTGCTCGAATCCGGGATCGGCGTGGTGTGGGTGGAGGGCGAGATTAGCAATTATCGGAAGCAGTCGAGCGGGCACCAGTATTTCACGTTGAAGGACGCGGCCAGTCAGTTGCCTTGCGTGCTGTTTGCGCGGGGCGGCGCGGGGCGCAAGCAGGTGGCGCTGGGCGACGGTATGCATGTGCAGGTGCGCGGCGCGATGAGTGTTTATGAGGCGCGCGGCCAGTATCAGCTCAATGTCCAGTTGGTGCAGGCCACCGGCGAAGGGTTGCTCCAGGCCAAGTTCGAGGCGCTCAAGCGTAAGCTCGATGCCGAGGGCCTTTTCGATCCCGAGAATAAACGCGCCCTCCCCAAGTTCCCGGCGACGGTGGCGATCGTGACGTCGCCCACCGGAGCGGCTTTGCGGGATATGCTCAATATTCTGACGCGCCGGGCACCGTGGTTGCGCGTGCTGATCAGTCCGGTGCGGGTGCAGGGCGCGGGCGCGGGCGCGGAGGTGGCCGGGGCGGTGGATGAACTCAGTCGCGCGGCGGCTTTGGGGTTGCCGGTGGCGGATGTGATTGTGGTGACGCGCGGGGGCGGCAGCATCGAGGATTTGTGGGAGTTCAATGACGAGGGGCTGGCGCGCGCGATTGCCGCTTCCCGGATCCCGGTGGTCTCGGCTGTGGGCCATGAGATCGATTTCACGATCGCGGATTTCGTGGCCGATTTGCGCGCGCCGACCCCGAGCGCGGCGGCGGAGTTGGTGGCGCCGGATACGGCTGATTTGTTGCGGCGCGTGGGCCAGTTCAACGGGCAGATGCATCGCTGTATTTTCGCGCAATTGGATCGGGACCGGGGTCGCCTGGCGTTTTTGTCGCGCGCGGCGCTTTTCGGGGAGCCTGAGCGCCGTCTGAATGCGGCGGCGCAGCGGATTGATCTAGCAAATGAAGCGCTGGGCCGTGCGCTCAAGGAGCGGCTTGAATCCTGGCACCGGCAGGTGGCGCAATGGCTGTCGGTGGTGCGGTTGCATCGGCCGGATCAGCGGGTGAAGATCAGTCGGCAGCAGTTGGAGTCGGCCAGCCAGCGTTTGCAGGCCGGGTTCCGGCAATGTCTTTTGGAGCGTCAATACCGACTGCAACGGGCCGGGGATATGCTGCGGCTGTTGGCGCCGCAAACCACGCTGGATCGTGGGTTCAGCATCACGACGCTTGCCGATGGGACTTTGATTCAATCAGTCGGGCAGCTCGTGCCGGGCCAGGAGATCCGGACTCGGTTGAGTGACGGGGTGGTGGCGTCCGAGGTGCGGTAGGCGCGGCAGGCGCGGCCGAGTGTCGAGGCGGGCTCGCGCGGGCAAGAAAAAAGGCGCGTTGCTTTCGCAACGCGCCTTTTGAAAATTAGATTTCGGTTACGCTATTATAGCGGGTTGAGCACTCGGTTGGTGGTGCCTAGCCAATTAGTGCCGGTAGTTGCGAAGGTGTCCTGCGCAGGATCGTCGGCGCGAGGAAGCTGAAACGATGCATTCAGGGTCTCCACGGTGCCGCTGATATCGCAGCGGATAACAATAGCTTTTTTGCCTTTCCAGACGCCGCCAGGATTGCCTTCTACCGTGGTGTAAGTTCCTGGAGTGCCAGTGGCGAATCCATCGGCCAAGAGTGGGAACCGTCCATTTGAAGTGTCACTCAGACCCGTGACATAGGCCCACTCATTCTCTAATGCACCCAATGTGGAGGCAAGCGCAGGAGTTGCAACTGCTGCGGTGCCTGATGCGGTAGCCCAAGCAGATTTTGCAATCCCGAAAATAGGCTTCTCTGGGATGTAATCAGGTACCAACGACTGGAGCGTATTATTGGAGTCGACTGTATTGGCTGCTGCTTTTGTAGCATTGACGGAGTAACACGGGTAAAGCCCGTTATAATCGGTCGCGAAAAGTTTACAGGCGAGGCCGATTTGCTTGGCGTTGGACAGGGCCTTGGTCTGGGCCCCCTTGGTCATGACGCTGCCGAAAACCGGGAGGGCGATGCCGGCTAGGATCGCGATGATGGAAATCACCACGAGCAACTCGATCAGAGTGAATGCGCTTAATTTGTATTTTTTCATATATTGGGGGATGTAGATTCTTATGGGGTGGGAACAGGGTAACGTAGGGTTGTTGTTTGGGTGCTGCAAACTATTACTTCCAAATTGCAAGGTTTATTATCAGCGATCATTGATTTGCCCGGCGTTTAAAGCCTAGCACCCCCAACGGCGGGAGTCGGAGCAGGATGGAATGGGATTTGCCCTGCCACGCCATGGGTTCCGCGTGGACGCCGCCAAAGTTGCCGGCGTTGCTGCCGCCGTAGAGCGCCGCATCGGTGTTGATGATCTCTTCATACCAGCCTTCGCCGTTGACGCCGACCCGGTAATGCTCGCGCAGCACCGGAGTCGCGTTGATGACGAACACCAGGGTCTCGCCCTCTCGGGATTTGCGCTTGAAGGCCACCACGGAGTTATCGCTGTCGTGGAAATCGATCCACTCAAAGCCTTCATAGGTGTCGTCCTGATCGTAAAGCGCGGGCTCGTTTTTGTAGACCCAGTTGAGATGCTGGACCAAGCGGAGGAGCCCGGCGTGCTCGGGAAGCGCCGTGAGATGCCAGTCCAGCGATTGGTCGTGATTCCATTCCCGCCATTGCCCGAATTCGCCGCCCATAAAGAGCAGTTTCTTGCCGGGATGCGCGAACATCCAGGCGTAGAAGAGGCGGAGATTGGCGAATTTCTGCCAGACATCGCCGGGCATTTTGTCGAGCAGCGCGCCTTTGCCGTGGACGACTTCATCGTGGCTGAGCACGAGCATGAAGTGTTCTTGAAAGGCGTAGATGAGGGAAAATGTGATGTCGCCCTGGTGAAAGCGGCGATGGATGGGATCCTTCTGCATGTAGGCCAGGAAATCGTGCATCCAGCCCATGTTCCATTTGAAGCCGAAGCCGAGGCCGCCGAGATAAGTGGGGCGGGAGACGCCCTGCCAGGCGGTGGATTCCTCGGCAATGGTCATGATGCCTGGGAACCGTTCGTAGCAGACTTCGTTGAAGCGTTTTAAGAAGTAGACGGCTTCGAGGTTTTCGCGGCCGCCATGGACGTTGGGCACCCATTCGCCGGGTTCCCGGGAGTAATCGAGATAGAGCATGGAGGCGACTGCGTCCACGCGGAGGCCGTCGATGTGGTATTGTTCAAACCAGAACAAAGCGTTGGCGATGAGGAAGTTGCGCACTTCATTGCGGCCATAATTGAAGATGAGCGTGCCCCATTCCTTGTGCTCGCCCTGACGCGGGTCGGAGTGTTCGAAAAGATCCGTGCCATCGAATTCGGCGAGTCCGTGGCTGTCTTTTGGGAAATGGCCGGGCACCCAATCGAGGATGACGCCGATGCCGGCTTGGTGGCAGCGATCGACAAAGTAACGGAATTCGTCGGGATTCCCGAAGCGGCTGGTGGGGGCGTAATAGCCGGTGACTTGATAGCCCCAAGAGCCGTCAAAGGGATGTTCGGAGACCGGGAGCAGTTCGAGATGTGTGTAGCCCAATTCCACGACATAAGGCAGGAGCGTGTCGGCTAATTCGCGGTAACTCAGGTAACGGTTGCCGTCCTCGACGTTGCGCTGCCAGGAGCCGAGATGGACTTCGTAGATGCTGACGGGGCTTTTGTTCCACTCCTTTTGAGTGCGCTCGGCCATCCAGGCGGCGTCGCTCCATTGATAACGGTGGAGGTCGAATACCAGGGAGGCGGTGGAGGTGCTGTGCTGGTTGTAGAAGGCGAACGGATCGCTCTTGAGGGCGATGGCGCCGTGCGCTTGTTTGATCTCGAATTTGTAATGGGTGCCTTCCTCGACTCCGGGAATGAAGATCTCCCAGACCCCGCAGCCGAGCAGTTTCCGCATGGCGTGGGTGCGCCCATCCCAGCGGTTGAAGTCGCCGACGACGCTGACCCGCTGGGCGTTGGGCGCCCAGACGTGAAAGGCGGTGCCGCGGGCGCCGTCGACTTCCCGCAGATGTGCGCCGAGTTTATTGTAGAGTTCGTAGTGGTTGCCCTCGGCGAAGAGATGCAGATCCAATGGCCCGAGTTGCACGCCAAATGAATACGGATCGCGTTCGGTCCATGCGTGGCCCTCGTGGGACACAAAGTCGAGGGTGTATGGAAAGCGCTCCGGGGCGCCTTCGATGAGTGCGATAAAGAAGCCTGCGTCGTTGGTGAGGATGGCTGGATGGAGCGAGTCGTCGACGAGATTACGGACGGTGACTTCGCGGGCGTCTGGGCGGAAAACCCTGACTAGGAGCTGTTCTTCGGTGGTATGCATTCCCAGCACCGAAAAGGGATCCCCGTGCTCGGCTCTCAGGATGGCCTGGAGATTTCCCTCATGGATGGTCGGCCTGGATGTGGTGTTGTTCATGGGCAATTGCGGACTGTGTTTTTTGGAAAGGAGCGGGGCGAGAAACTTCTCATAAATCGCCGACCACGCGTAATCGCGGCAAACCATTTTGCGCGCTTGTATTTCTTTGGAATTTAAAACGGTTTCGATCACTCGCCGGGCGAGCTGCACGGGCGGCGCCGCAGGGTCCAGGAGCTGGGCTGTAGCTCCGGCGAGTTCCTGCAGCGGCTCGATGGCGCTGCAGAAGATCGGCAGCCTGTGGACGGCCGCCTCCAGGAGCGGGAGGCCGAAGCCCTCCTGCCAGCTTGGAAACCAGAGGGCATCGGCGATTTGGTAGAGGCTCGAGAGGTCGGCGTCGTCAATGGCGCCGAGGTGGTCCTGTAAAAAGTGCGCGTGATTTTCCAGGCCCAGCTCTCGCTCAAGGGCGCGGATTTCGTCGCTGTAGGCGCGGGCGGCGGGTTGATGGGCATCGGGTGGACCGGTGACCAGCAGGCAGCAATCGTGCCCGGACTGGAGCATTTCCGCAGTCACGCGCAGGCTCAGCTCGATATTTTTGCGCCGCAGTATTCGCGCGGGCTGCAGTAACACCAGGTCCCGGCTGAATAACCGTTGGGCTCGCGCAAACGCGAGGATCCGAGGGCTGAGTCCCAGGATGCGATCGGGCTCGATGCCGTTGGGGATGACTTCGCTCTCCTTGCCCGTGAGGCTCAAAAACTGGCGTCGCCGGAGCTCGGAGACGGTGACGGTTTGGATCAGGGGATGAGCCCGGGTCAGCAGGCTGTCGGCGGCGACCACGTAATCGGGGTTGCAGGCGGCGAGGTCGTGGACCCAGGAAATGAAGCGGACGGCGGGGAGTTCGTCGGCCAATTGCCAAAGGGCGGCGGTCCAGGCCGGTTCAAATGGCATGGTCAACAGGTTGTGGGCAAAGACCACGTCTTGGTCGGCGAAAAGCGCGCGGAATTCTTTGATGACGGCGGCTGGCTCGATGGATTGCAGTTGTTTATGCCCGATTCGGGCCGTTCGCGCCGATGGCACGCAGTCGTCTCCTGGGCTGGCTCCTCGCCGGGTCGCCAAGGTGACCGAGTGGCCGTGCGCGGCAAAAAGTCGGGCGTGATCCCCAATCACGGATTCCACGCCGCCGAGGATCGGGAGGCAGGAGTAGTGGGCTATGGTGATTCGCACTGACTTCCCTGTGGCGCAATGACTGCTTAGGCTGCAAGGATGAAATATTTTCTATTGTTAGCGGCGGCGGCGGTCGCTCTCTGGTTTTACCAGCATCGGGAGACTTCGCCTGACCCGGTGACGGGGACTTTCCCTCAGGGCGGCGTCACGACCCCGGCGGCAACGCCATGGCCGGCGACGGCCCCCGCGCCAGCGGAAGCGCCCGGTCAGGCGGCGTCGAATTATCTGAAGCGGCCACTGGATCGGGCCAGGGAGGTGACGGGGGATGCGAAGAAGCGAAATGCGGTGAGTGAATTTTAGTGTGAATCTCCGCTTGAATCCCGCGCGGCGGTTGCGCTAAATTCCCCGCCTTCGCCAGGGTAGCTCAGTGGCAGAGCGGGGGACTCATAAGCCCTAGGTCGGGAGTTCAATCCTCACCCCCGGCACTTTTCCCGCAGGTGGCGCGGCTTTGTTTGCCTGCGTTTGGCGTTTGGCGTTTGGCCAATTTTCAAAAATGGCCCACAGGATGGAGCTGTTGTCCTGAGGCTCGCCGTCACAGATGCGGAAATGGCCAGGCTCCAGGCTCCAGGCTCCAGGCTCCAGGCGCTTCGCTTCCCCTGCTTTTACGGAGAGCGTCGGGCCGACGCTGTCTCCATGTTTGGCACTCTCTGTGCTAGGCTGTGGCGCGCGTGCAAAAAAACTGCCCTGACACCCAATTACAGGAAGCGCTAACCCTTCAGCGGGCCGGGCGCTTGGATGAAGCGGCAAAAATTTACCGGGCCGTGCTGGCTGACGACCCGCAGCAGCCCACGGCGCTCCATCTTCTGGGCGTGGTGGCGCTGGATTTTGGGAATCTGGAGGACGCCATCGAGCTTATCTCCGGGTCGCTGCGGATTGATCCCAATAACGTCGGCGCGATCAATAACCTGGCCGGGGTGCTCAAAGTCCAAAGGCGGTTTGAGGACGCAATCGAGTTCTACCAGGCGGCGCTGGCTCTGGCTCCTGAGCGCGATTATATTCATAATAATCTGGGTAATGTCCTCCGGGAATCGGGCCGCCAGGAGGAAGCCATCGGGAGTTACCGCCAAGCGCTGGCGTTGAATCCGGATTCTTATGAGGCAAATCTTAATCTGGGCGTTTTGCTCAATGACCGCGGGCTTTCAGCCGATGCTATCCACTGCTTCGAGCGTGCTCTGGCGATCAATGGCCAGTCCGTCGAGGCCCGGGTCAATATGGGGATTTCGTGGCGTGCGCAAAGGCAATGGGCGCAGGCGGAGGACTGTTTTACTGAGGCGCTGAAGCTCGATTTAAAATGCGACGCGGCGCACAACAACCTGGGGTCACTTCTGAATGCCCGGGGCTGGGGCCATGAAGCCATCGCCTGCTATTGGCGCGCCTTGGAGTATAATCCGAAGAGTCATCTCGCGCTCAATAATCTGGGCAACGCGCTGCGCGATCAGGATCGGTTGAGCGAGGCGCTGGCGTGTTTTGACCAAAGCCTCAAACTCCAGCCCGACTCAGCGCTGGCTCTGAATAACCGGGGAAACGTGCTCAAGGAATTAGGGCAACTCGCCGAGGCCTCGGAATCGTTTAAACAAAGCCTGCAGCTCAAGCCCGATTCTTACCTGGCTTATAATAACCTGGGCACGGTGCTCAACGAGTTGGGGCGCGCTTCGGAAGCGGCGCAATGTTTTCGGCGGGCGGTGGAGCTCAAGGCGGATTATCACGATGCGTTTAGTAATCTGCTGCTCACCTTGAACTATCTGCCGGAGGTGGATCGGGAGGCGCGCTTCGGCGAGCACCGTCGGTTTGACGCGATGTATTGCGAACCGTTGCGGGGGCTCATCGAGCCGCATGTCAATGGGCGCGATCCCGAGCGCAGATTGCGCGTGGGTTTTGTGTCCGGAGATCTTCGGGAACATCCGGTGGCGTTTTTCATTGAGCCGGTTTTTGCGAGGCACAACCCGGAGCGCACCGAGCTGTTTTGTTACGCAAATCATCTGGTGGATGACGCTGCCAGCGCGCGTTTGAAAAGACTCGTCGAACACTGGGAACATGTCGCCTGGCTCGATGACGAGGAATTGGTCGCCATGATCCGCCGCGATCAGATCGATATTCTCGTGGACCTTTCCGGCCATACCGCCCGCAACCGGCTCCTGGTATTCGCCCGTAAACCCGCTCCCATTCAAGTGGGGATGATCGGTTACATGCAGACCACCGGGATGCGGGCCATGGATTATCGGATTACTGAGGAGCGGCTTGATCCGACGGGTTTAACTGAGCGTTTTAATACCGAGGAACTCATTCGGCTGCCTCATGGCGCGGCGCCCTTTTGTCCGCCGCAGGAGTGTCCGCCGGTGAATGGGTTGCCGGCGCTGAGCAACGGCTATATCACATTCGGATCGTTTAACAGTCTTGCTAAAGTCACGCCGGACGTTATTGAGGCTTGGGCGCGGGTTTTACAGACGGTCCCGTCCTCGCGCTTCCTCGCGGTGGGGCGTGCGGGCAATGCTTTGCGGCTGGCGCTGGAATCCCATGGGGTGGCGGGCGAGCGCGTGGAGATCCTGGATCGGCAGCCGATGCATGCGTATTTGCAGCTGCATCATCGGGTGGATTTCCTGCTCGATACATTTCCATACAGCGGCGGCACCACGAATTTATTGGCGCTGTGGATGGGGCTGCCATTTGTGACCCTGGCTGGGGCATCGACGGCGGGCAGTGTGGGCGCCGGGCTGTTGCGCGGGATCGGGCTGGGGGAGTTGGTGGCCGGGGATGTGGATTTGTATGTGAGGGCAGCGCAGCAAGCGGTGACAGACATCGCGCGGTTGGCGGAGTGGCGCCAGTCGTTGAGGTCCAAGTTGGAGCCGCTCATTGGCG
>JAYTYG010000248.1:0-3620 GCA_043742585.1 Spartobacteria bacterium | reverse complement strand
GACAACTGCTGGTAAAATACTGCTGCTACGACAAGCGCAAACGTCCGAATTTCAATACCCAGTGGGCTTCCGCAGCTTAAGTTGACGCGTATGCCGCCGAGGGCCTACCCTGGGACTCAGTCTCAGCCGATCCAACCGCAACGCGGTTCCGCCAAAAGCCCATCCCTGGCGCAACCCACGTTGGGGTTGGATCCTCTCCCGCCGCGCAGGGCCTCGCCGCTGGTGATACTAAGAATTGCTAACCGGGCACTTATCAAAGACGTTTCCCGCTTCATTGCCGCCGACCGCCTCGCGGTCGCGCCTGAGAAAAAACCTGTGAACAAACCTCAGCCGAATCCATCGCAAGCCGCCACCCCCGACACGCAGGAACCGCACAGCGAACGACCCAAACGGCGCCCGCGTTATCAAGGCAGCAACCCGAGAAAGTTCAGCGAAAAATATAAGGAACTGCACCCCGATCGCTACGCCAGCGATGTGGAGAAGGTTCTCGCCAGCGGCAAAACCCCTGCTGGTATGCATCGCCCGATTCTGGTCCGCGAGATTCTCGCGATGCTCGACCCGAAGCCCGGTGAATTCGCCGTGGATTGCACTTTGGGTTATGGCGGGCACGCGCAGGAAATCCTCAAAGCGCTCCAACCTGGCGGCCGATTATTGGGACTCGATGCCGACCCGATCGAGCTCCCTAAAACTGAAACGCGCCTCCGGGGCTTGGGGTTCGGCCCAGAGACTTTGCATGTGCGCCGGACGAATTTCGCAGGGATCAGCCAAGCCCTCGCGGGCACGCCGGCGAATCTTGTCCTCGCCGATCTGGGGGTTTCCTCGATGCAGATCGATGATCCGGCCCGCGGGTTTACCTTTAAAACAGAAGGTCCGCTGGATTTGCGCATGAACCCGGAGCGAGGCCAACCCGCCAGCGCGTTATTGGCCAGGATCACCGAAAAGGAGCTTTCCTCGTTACTGCTCGACAACGCCGATGAACCCCAGGCTGAAGCCATCGCCAAAATACTGGTCGCCACCCGTCAAAGCGCGCCCATCCTAACCACCACGGCTTTAGCCAAGGTCATCAGGGACGCCTCTCCGGAACCCGACGACGCCGTGCGCCGGGTTTTTCAAGCCCTTCGGATTGCTGTTAACGACGAGTTCAATGCATTGGACATGTTCCTTCGGCAGTTGCCGGATTGCCTGGCTCCGGGTGGACGGGTGGCAATATTGAGCTTTCACTCAGGCGAAGATCGCCGGGTCAAACACGCATTCAAAGCCGGACAACGTCTGGGCATATACAGCGACATCGCGCCCGATGTAGTCCGTCCGTCCAACGCTGAGCAACGGGCAAACCCGCGCTCGACAAGCGCCAAGCTCCGCTGGGCCATAAAAATTTAATCCAGAGACGCCGAACCGCAGAGGTTTGAAGGTTCGGCAAACGCGGAAACCGTGCGTCCCCATTGCTTAAAAAACTCTGCGCCTCTGCGCCTCCGCGTTAAAATCTTAGCGCCAAAGAATATGTGACTGCCTTTCCCTTTGAGTTTCTCCGGACGGGGCCATGTAATTTCGCGAACTATTTAAACTCCGTGCTCTATGTGCCCTCTATGTGCCCTCTGCGGCTATCAGTTCCGGGTTTATTCTTCATTCTTTGCCCCCCGGCATTACGGCGTTTGCATTGCGGTCTCGAAATGCTCCAGCAACTCGTCCGCAGGCACCTTGACCAAGTTCCGGGGCAACACTTCCACCAATAGCTCGCGTATCTGCGGGTCTAAATGTTCCAAGATCTCCTCATGGATATCGCCTGGGGCAGCAAAGGACCAGCTCCCCGGCTTTTCCTGCCGGAGTATGGCATTGATGTGCTCCGCCATCTGCTTCACCTGCCGCCGCGTCTCCTCGATATCCATATGCCGCTCGGCCATGGAGTTCTGGTGACGCCCTTGCTGGCTGCCTCCAGAATACGACACCGAAAACGATCCCGGCGCGTCCGTATCCCTTTGCTGCGGCCCCAAATGGGCCATCGTAATGGCTTGCACCAATTCCAGCCGAGGCGGCCGGGACGGCACTAGGGACTCGGCTCGGTAGGCTCGAATATTGGCGCGATCTGAGACGATGAAGAAATGGCTTTTCATAAATTCCGAGGTGGATCGCCCGTGCGGCCGTCAATCCGGCCCGCCTCACAGAACCCCCTCCTATTATGATTCGCTGCTCGGGCCGGCGCTGGTTCCCCCACTTCACGTATTTATGAGCTCACTTTTCGGGATTTTTTAAAAATCAGCCCGGAAATCAAAATACATCCGGGGCAGCGCCGAAAAGCGAACTGTTCATTTGAACACTCAGCTGTTTTCCAATAAGCTCCATCCCGAGATGTCTCGCGCCGACCAAATCCTCAAGCTCCGGGAGCTCATTAAGCTCCAAAACCCTGCTCCGACTCAGGCCCAGCAATCCCTGGCAACCGGGATCGCCCGTCTCGATGCGCTGCTGGACGGCGGCCTGCGCAAAGGCGGCCTCATCGAGCTCACCGCCCAAGGCCCCGCCAGCGGCACTTCACTCCTGATGCGCGCCATCCTGGAACGCGCCGCCGCACAAGGCCGCTGGATGGCGCTCATTGATGGCAGTGACTCGTTTGATCCGCAGTCGGCCCGCGAAGAGTTGCTCGAAAGTCTGCTCTGGCTGCGCTGCCGGACGGCCCGCGAGGCGCTGCGCTGCGCGGATTTATTATTGCGGGATGGGAATCTGCCTCTGCTTTTTTTGGATCTGCGGGGGAACTGCGCTGCGGAATTGCGGAAAATTCCCGACACCACTTGGTATCGGTTCCAAAGGATTCTGGCCCCGACTGCAGTGGCGCTAGTGGTGCTCACTTCGCAGGCGCTCATAGGCAGCGCCCACGTGCGCATCCTCGTGGAAAGCCGATTCGGGCTCGACGACCTGGGGCGCGAACCCGACTCCCTTTTGCAGGAACTTACGCTGCGGTTAACCCGGAACCGCTCTTTTTCCACCGGCGCACCCAGGGAGGCATTGGCATAACGATATGAAAACAACCGCCACCAATATGGAACTGTATGCAGTGCTTTTCCTGCCGGATTTCGCCACACAGGCCATCCTCCGGCATTGCCCCGAGCTCATCGGACAACCCGTCGCCTTGATTGCCGAGAAGACTCCCAAGGCTCGGATTTTTCAGCGCACGACCCAGGCGCAATCGGCCGGGGTGGATTGTGGAATGACTCCCGCCCAAGGTTTGGCGCGCTGCCCGGCGCTCCTGATTAAAACGCAATCGGCCGCGGCCGAGCGGGACGCAAGCGAGGTGCTGCTGGAGAGCGCGCTGAGTTTTTCGCCGTGGGTGGAAGACAGTGCGCCGGGGCTGTGTACGCTGCGCTGGAGCCGGGGATTTGATGGTCAACACCCCGCGCCAGAACTGCCCCTGAAACGGCTCGCGGCGCTCCGGCTGGAAGCGCGCCTCGGCATCGCCCCCAATGCCGATCTGGCGCTGCTCGCCGCGCAAAGCACCCACTCGTGGCGCCAGGTGGCGGATGCGCAGGGTCTGGCCTCGCTCCCCGTCAGCCTTCTGGCGCCATCGACCCAGGTCCTGGGGATTCTGAAAAAATGGGGCATAGCGACCAGTAGTGATCGGCAGGGTCCAT
>JAYTYG010000247.1:0-2304 GCA_043742585.1 Spartobacteria bacterium | reverse complement strand
GCGAGACCAGCGGCCTGACGCTCATCGCCAAGTCGTATATGGCAGCCCGCCATTTTCATCAACTCATGGAACGACGGAGCGTGGAAAAGGAATATCTGGCCCTGGTTTGGGGCTGGCCCGAGGAGGACGAGTTTGTTGTCGATATCCCGATTTTGCGCCAGGGCGACCAACAGCCCTCGCTGATTTACCTCAAACAAATGGGGCATCCGGCCGGCGCTCTCTCGCACACTGGCTTTCGGGTGGAACGCCGGTGGACACAGGCGTCAACAGGCACTCGATTCTCTGAGATACGGTGTTTTCCAAGAACCGGCCGGATGCACCAGATCCGCGTGCATTTGGCTCATGCGGGGTATCCCATAGTCGGAGACAAGATTTATGGGCCCGATGAAGGTTGTTATCTGGAATTCATAGAAACGGGCTGGACTCCGGCACTCGCGCAACGCCTGATACTCCCCCGCCATGCGCTCCACTCCGCTGCGCTGCATATTCAGGAGGAGGATTTTTCCATGAGGTTGCTATTGCCAAAGGACCTCAGAGAATGGATGGAAATTTGAATTATTCTGGTGCCAATCATTTTTTGGCCCCTATAAAGCCGCTATTATGAAGGTTACTGCAAAATGTCACAACTACTCGGGATGCATCAAAGCATACCGGGGCGAAATCATCGAACTTGAGCCCGGCGTCCCACTGGTTTGTCCGGAGTGCTCCAAGCCGATGACAATCGCCACCTCGGCCGGGTCTGGCTTAATTAAAGGCGGCATCCTCATCGGGGTTTTGGCGGCATTGGTGGGAGCCGCAGCCTACTTCGGCCCGTCCATGCGGGAAAAGAAGCCCGAGCCCGAAGCGGGTCCAATTACCAAACCGGCAGACGCAGAATCGGCGACTAAGGCTCCTGTGACAGAGCCGACTACCAAGCCGATCGCCGGAGACCCCGCTCCGCCCAAGCTCGCAAACCCCACGAAGCCAGTTGCCGCCCCGGATCCAGCGCCTGCGCCTGAGGCCATCGTGGTGCCGGCCAAAATCGATCTGAATTTGGGCACCGCTGAAAACAAGAACGTCAAAACCGAAGTGCTCGACCGGGTAGACGCAATGCCCAACATCAGTCAGTCCAATAAGGACAGGCTCACGCTGAGCGTGGAACGGGCTCGACGCATGGGCAAGGTGCTCACCATCCCCTTTGGTTCGGGAAAAACCGCCCTCGTCGCGGAGGAGACCCAGGCCCTAAAGGCGCAGCTGGATTCCACAGAAATCGTCAAACTCCGGGATGATCCCACCTCTGTTTTCGTCATCCTCGGATACGCGGATCCGAAAGGCGATAAGGCGAAAAACCTCGCAGTGTCTCAGGCCCGCGCGGACGCCGTGTTGGCCGCGATGCGGGATAAATGCGGTATCGTTAATGTTATGCACTCCGTTGCCATGGGCGGCTCCACGCTGTTGGATGCGCAAAACCTCGAAAAAAACCGGATCGTGGAAGTGTGGGCGGTGCTGCCCTAAGAGCGCCGCTGAGCTTGACCCAGTAACATTCAGAGCCGGAAGCCGGGACATGCCGGAAGTATTGCGGCGGACTGTTTGTGCGGTCTGATATCCCCGCCCCCTCGCGGTCTGGTCTAAATTCAATGCCTTACCTCTCAGTCATCAGCGGCCATTCGCGCCGGGTGCTTCCGCTCAGGGTTGGAGTCATGACCGTGGGCAGGTCGCCAGAGGCAGACCTGGAGCTGACGCACGTCGAAATCTCGCGCCACCATTGCAAGCTGACATGGGATGGCGAACGCTGCGCGCTCGAAGATCTGGGCAGCGTTTGTGGCACACTCGTCAATGGCGCGCGCATCTACTCGCTAACAAAGCTCGTCGATGGAGATAGGATCGGGCTCGGCCCAATTGTCGTCATTTACGGCGTTGGCCTGCCGCCCGCAGTGGTGGAAGAGGAGACGACCGAGCAAGGGCCAGGCGTCATCCTCGTCAAGGGCGCTCCTTCCAGCCGCATTGAAATCACCGCTGAGCTCGTCATCGGACGGGATCCCGATGGCGATGTGGTCCTCAATAACCCTGCGATTTCAAGACGCCACGCCAAATTGCGACCGCAGCCCGGCGGCGGCTGCCTGGTGGCCGACCTCAACAGTTCGGCCGGCTCCTTTGTCAACGGCCGACGGTTCGACGAACACGAACTCACCGTGGGCGATCGTCTCCAGATCGGCCCCTACTGTTTTCAGTTTAATGGCCAGGCCCTCATTGCAATCGATAACGCCGCTGGTGGCTCGCTGCGCGCCACCAATGTGATAGCCCGCGCCGGCGCCCTGACGATCC
>JAYTYG010000246.1:0-4349 GCA_043742585.1 Spartobacteria bacterium | reverse complement strand
GCGCCGTTTCCTTTCCCAAGTCGGCCTCAGCTTGGGCTGGCTGGCGGTGCCCGGGGCTTTCGCCGAAGAACTGCTGCGCACGCCGCGCCAGACTGAAGGCCCGTTCTATCCCGACCATCTGCCGATCGACACCGACAACGATCTCATTGTCATCAACGATGCGTTGAGTCCGGCCATCGGCGAAATCACCTGGCTCAGCGGGCGAATCCTCGATTCCAGCGGCGCCCCGATCCGCAACGCCGTGGTCGAGATCTGGCAGGCGGATAAAAATGGCGCCTATCTCCATACCAAATCCGGCAATGGCGAGCGGCGCGATGCCAATTTCCAGGGCTTCGGCCGGTTCCTCACCGGGGCCTCCGGCGAATACGCCTTCCGGACCATCAAGCCCGCAGCTTACCCGGGTCGCGCGCCCCATATTCATTTCGCAGTGAAAAGCTCGGGACGCGAAAAATTCACCACTCAATGTTACGTGGCAGGCGCGGCGCAGAATGACGAAGACATGGTGCTCAAAGGGATTCACGATCCCAAAGCCAAAGCTTCGGTGATAGTGCCTTTCGAGCCGCGCCCGGACTCGCAGCTCGGGGAGTTAACCGCGCGCTTTGACATCGTCCTGGGATTGACCCCTGCCGGGTAATGGCCCGCGCGGGATTTTGGCGAAACAAAGTTGCAGGAAAGATCGCGCGCAGGTGAAATCGCGCTGGCGAAATCGCGCTCCATCTATCCGTGCGGGCTACTGCGGCAAGCCGGCCGGATTGCAGCATAGTCGTTGTGCTGTTACGCCAATATACTCCGCCCGGTAAGAAATGGCACATTTCCCTGGATCGTGGAGCAGACGGGACGCCCAAGGCTTACGGCTCTAGATTTTCCTGTAATAGTAGGTTCTCAATCCCAACGGGATTACGTCCTCCAGCCCAGGGTTGGCCCGCTGCGGACCTACCCTGGGAACTGAACCAGCGCCGATCGAACCGCAACGCGGTTCCGCCAAAGGACGATCTTGGGCGCAACCCACGTTGGGGTTGGATTCTCTTCTTCGCCGGTTCCCAGGGTAGCTCGTTCCTCGCAACCCTGGGCTGTAGGGCGTAACGCCTTTGACGTAAATACTTTGCCAGCACCGGCTTACGCGAATATCTGCACTTTTCAATGATCATTTTAGATGCCTAAGCCCTGGACGCCGACCGCAACCAGCTCAGGTTTTCCCAAAGCCCGCTTGTCATTGTGCATCGGGCTGACAAAACTCCCACGCCCCACAGATTCAATACATGTGAAAGTCCTCGTCGCACCCGACAAATTCAAAGGTTCCCTGAGCGCTCTCGCTGCCGCACAGGCCATCCAACGCGGATTTCTGGCCGGTTACCCGGCAGCCGAGATTCGGCTGGCGCCCATTGCGGACGGCGGCGAAGGCTTTGCTGAGGCGCTTTGCGTGGCGCTGGGCGGCCAATGGATTCAACTCAAGGCCCTCGACCCCATCGGCCGGGAAGTCGATGCCCGCTATTGCTGGGTGGAAGCCCAGAAGCTGGCGGTGATCCAAATGAGCGACGCCTCGGGACTCTGGCGACTGAGCCCCACGGAACTCGCGCCGCTCCAGGCCAACACCTTCGGCACCGGCCAACTCATGCGCCACGCCGTGCAACGCGGCGCCCGAACCCTGCTCGTCGGCCTCGGCGGCAGCGCCACCAGCGACGGCGGCATCGGCATGGCCGAAGCGCTCGGATACCAATTCCTGGACGCCGCCGGTCAACCGCTCGCCGCGATCCCCGCCAATCTCCCGGCGCTCGCCCGGATCCGTACCGAGCACGCCCTTGCGCTTCCGGCGGTGATCGCCGCCTGCGACGTGCAAAATCCGCTCTTGGGAGAACGCGGAAGCGCCCACGTATTCAGCCCGCAAAAGGGCGCCGACCAGGCCACCGTGCATCAGCTTGAACTCGGGCTCCTCAACCTTGCCCAAGTGGTCGCCCGCGATCTGGCGCACGATTTCCGCGACGCTCCAGGCGCCGGCGCTGCGGGCGGGATCGGATTTGGGCTGCTGAGCTTTTGCCGCGCCGAGATCCGCTCGGGATTCACCGTGGTCGCCGATGCCCTCCGACTCGAACAAAGCATCGCCGAGAGCGATTTGGTCCTCACCGGGGAAGGCCGGATCGACGGGCAAACTCTTGAAGGCAAAGGGCCTGCGGGAGTGGCCGTGCTGGCGCATCGGCACGGCATCCCGGTGGTGGCGTTCGGGGGTTCGATCACGGGGCACCCCGCCATTGAGAGCCTATTTAAGGCCACGGTGCCCATCGTGGACGAAACAGTGACGCTACCCGAAGCCATGCAGCGGGGCGCCGAATTTCTAGAAAGGGCCGCACAACGCGTAGCCCGACTCCTCCAAATTGGAAAAAATTTATGAACAAACGCATCGCACTTCTCTTCTCCGGCCAAGGCGCGCAAACCGTGGGCATGGGCAAAGATCTGGCCGCCAAATATCCACCCGTCGCGGAGCTCTTCGCCAAAAGCGATGCGTTGCTGGGCTGGTCCTTAAGCCAGGTGATGTTTGAAGGCCCCGAAGACGCCCTCATGCAAACCAAAAACTGTCAGCCCGCACTCTTCGTCCACGGCCTGGCCTGCCTGCTTGCGCTCCAGATCGAGCTTGGCGAATTCCCGGTCCATGCCGCTGCGGGCCTTTCCCTCGGTGAATTCACCGCGCACGCGGCCGCCGGCACGTTCGACTTTGACACCGCCCTCCAGTTGGTGGCCCAGCGCGGCCTCTTCATGCAGGAAGCCTGTGAACAAACCACCGGCTCCATGGCCGCAATGATCGGGGCCGAGGAAAACACAGTGCGGGCATTGGCCTCGGAAACCGATGTGGACGTCGCCAACCTCAACAGCCCCGGGCAAGTGGTTATTTCCGGTGAATCCTCCAAGGTTCTCCTGGCGGTTTCGCTGGCCAAAGAGCACGGGATTCGGATGGCCAAATTACTCAATGTGGCCGGCGCCTATCACTCGCGCCTGATGAACTCCGCCTTCATCAAACTCGGCGAGGAATTGCAACGCACCCGCCTGGAGACTCCAAAATTCCCGGTGATCTGCAACATCGACGCCCAACCCGTCAGCGAGCCCGAAGAAATCCGTTCCTCGCTCCAGGACCAGGTGACCGGCACGGTGCGCTGGACCGAGACGATCGAGTATTTGGTGGACGAACAGAAATGCGAGCTCTTCATCGAGCTGGGGCCTGGCGGCGTGCTGGCCGGCCTCCTCAACCGCACCCGCAAAGGCACCCCATGCGTGTCGATCAGCGATTGCGCGTCCATGGACGCCGCGCTCGCCGTCCTGCGCGACTCAGCCTGAAACCGGGAGCCAGCCGGAGTTTATCCGCAGATTTACACAGATTAACGCAGATTAACGCAGATTTTTAAGAGCTGCCTCTGGGGACTGAGGCATGTCCGGCTTGCTGTTGAGGCCATCAAATTCCACGGCTTCAGCTCCCGCTCAGTCTTTTAAAAATCTGCGTCGATCTGCGTAAATCTGCGGATAAGTTCCGGATGTCTTGCCGCTTTTACGGATCAATGCCCCCGCGTGAGTCTCAGGCGCTCAGCTCCAGCATCCGGCGGATCGGCCGTTCAGCCCGGACCCGGATGGACTCGGGCAGCGTGATCTCGGGCTCGAGATTGAGCAGCGCGTCATAGAGCTTTTCGAGCGTGTTCATCTTCATGAACCGGCAATCGGCACAGGCACATTGTTCCGTCGGGCCCGCCACAAAGACCTTGTCCGGCATCTCGCGCCGCAACCGATGCAGCATGCCCGACTCGGTGACGATCACGAACGACTGCGCAGGGGAAGCCTTGCAGTAAGTGATCATTCGTTCGGTCGAACACACTTCATCCGCCAAAATCCGCACCGCATACGTACACTCAGGATGCGCCACCACGGGCGAGCCGGGATATTCGCGCCGGATCCGTTCGATGGAATCCCGGGTGAATTCCACATGCACATAACAGGCCCCGCGCCAAAGCTCCATCTTACGCCCAGTCTGCTCCATCACCCACGCGCCCAGATTCTGATCCGGCACGAAGAGGATATTACGATCTGCGGGCGCCGCATTAACGATCCGCACCGCATTGCCGCTCGTGCAAATCACATCGCTCAGCGCTTTGACCCCGGCCGAACAATTGATGTAGGCGATCACGTAATAGTTCTTATCCGCGTGCGCGCTCAGATACGCCTCCAGCTTATCCGCCGGGCAGGATTCCGATAGCGAACAACCCGCATCCAGATCCGGCAAAATCACCCGCTTGTTCGGGTTCACTATCTTCGCCGTCTCGGCCATGAAATGGACACCGCAAAAGGCGATCACATCCGCATCGGTATTGGCC
>JAYTYG010000245.1:0-5860 GCA_043742585.1 Spartobacteria bacterium | reverse complement strand
ATGCTTTCCTCCATTGCCTGCTTCCTGTTTCTCATCGCGCCGATCTTGGCTTGGCGATTCCGAGGCAAGCTTGGCGCTCAGCGAGTCGGAGCGCTTCGTGCATTTGGGGCAGGAGTCGTGGCTTGCAGTTTCCTATATGTTATAGGTGTTCAACTTATCGGCTGGGAGCTGAAGCGGCAGTGGGACCCGGATGGAAATGGCGAGCTCGACGATCCCACCCCAGCGATGAGAGTCGCTATGAAGAACTGGTCCAGCGACACTGGTAGAATGTATGCGCCGATTGTGGCTCTGCCTGCATCTGTGGTGTGGATGGGACTCAATTTCATTGCCATTGCAGGGTTCGCGAAGATTTCCAATAAGCTGACTCGAAAGGATTGGACCGGCATATAGCGCCACGGGGGGAGGGTTCTTAGTGTATAGTCGAAATATTCGGTTGACCTGTTTTTCTCCTTGGGGCCTTAGTCTGCGCAATGAGCGCGTTCTCGATTAGTCGTCGTTGTAAAAGTATTGGGTATGCGCTTCAGGGAGCCGGGACACTCGTGCGCACGCAGCACAATGCGTGGATTCATTCTGTGGCGACGATTGCGGTTATCTTCGGTGGAGTTAGCTGTCATATTACTCGGCAAGACTGGGCGCTGCTCATTCTTGCTGTGACTATTGTCTGGGTCACAGAAGCATTGAATACCGCGATAGAGTTCCTGGCCGACGAGGTCTCGGAGGAAACGCGCGACGGAATCGGCAAAGCCAAGGATATCGGTGCTTTTGCGGTGCTTGTCGGTGCGGTGGCATCGACCGCGATAGGCGGCATCGTCTTTATGCCGCATTTTTTTGTCCGGTAAATGAACGGGCAGGCGAGCCGGATGCTGCGGCGGAGGCGGAACGGTTGTCTCTGGGTTGGATCGCTGCGCCGGAGCGCAGAGCATTCACATTTGGCGAGGCGACATTCGGCCACAACATGAGTCCAGCGCAGCGGTTGCAATTTGATCTCGATGCTGTTCGGCCTGAAGCTCATGGGCAGTATTCTAAAAGGCGGCAACCACTCGGGGTTGCGGGGCTGGAACCCCTAAGTTGTGGAGTCCCAATGTTTGGGTTACGGGTTGCTTGTGTATTGCGGTGTTTTTTTTGACTTTATTTGAGCGTCGTTAGCAGGCAAAAGGCGCAGACTGCCGTTTTCTTTCATATGAATACATCTCATCGTCGCTGGCTCTTGGAACAACTCCCTCTATGGGAAGGCGATGGCCTGGTCACTGCCGATGCGGCCCGCACGTTGATGGAGCGGTATGCCGAGGATGATTCACGGCCAGGGCTCGCGCAAATTGTCATGGGCGCTCTGGGGGCCTTGCTCATAGGCACAGGGTTGATCGCCGTGATCGGTTACAATTGGGATGATTTCTCGCGGCCCTCGCGGCTTCTGTTTGCCTTTCTGCCCTTGCTGTTTGCTCAGATGTTCGGGGTCCGCGTTTTGCAGCGTGGGGATGAGGGGGCTGCGTGGGTGCGTGAAACGGCCGCGCTGCTGGTGGCGCTCGCTACGGGTGCCTGTATCTTGTTGGTGTCCCAAATTTACAATATGGGCGGTGAATGGCCGGATTTCCTTTTCTGGTGGTTCTTGCTGAGCCTGCCGTTGGCTTGGGTGCTGCGCTCGCATACCGTGGTCATTTTTTATCTCATCGCCATTGCGATTTGGAGCGTGAGTCAAGCCGAGCGCGGTAAGTCGTGGTATGACAGTCCGCTGCTATATCCATGGTTGCTGCTCGGTTTGCTGCCGTATTGGCCCGGATGGAAAGGGACGGCACGGCTTTCGGTGGTGGTGCGCTGGGTAATGACGATGAGCGCCATCGTGGGCTTGGCGAGTGCCGCGGTATTCCTGACTGAAAGGGCGGCGGTTTATTCGGGACATGACGCGGATGCCTACTTGTTTCTTTGGGCATTGACCGCAGCGGTCATCGCCATGGTTCCGCTTAATCAAGCTGGGATTAACGAATCCACGGGCCGGAAACCGCAGGTGGTGTTGGGTTCACTTTGGCTGTTGGGTTATGGAGTGGCCGCCACGTTTCAGGATGTAAGCGGTCACTTCGTGGACGGTGCCGTTCGGGCTATCACATTGCCGTGGTGCTGGGGATTACTGGCGGTGCTGGTGGCGTTTGTGTCCGCTGCCTGCCTGCGCCGCCGCTGGGCCGTGCTGGCGCTCGCTTCGGTCGTGCTGCTGCCGTTGATTGCGCTCCCGTTCGCTCACGGCGGGGGCGGCTTCTACAGTCTGGTGGTGTCGGCGCTGGCCACGCTGCAGCTCTCGATCATCGGGATCGCGCTCATTGTGCTGGAGCTTGCCGGCCGGCGAGGGGCGCCGCGACTGGGTGCGTCGTTGCTTTCGGTGCTGATCATTGCGCGCATGGCGGACAGTCAATTGTCGTTGCTTAGCAAAGGGTTGGCATTCATTGGGGTGGGAGTGGCGTTTCTTTTATTCAACATTTATATGAGCCGTGTCCTTCGGCAGAAGAAAGTTTCCCAAGTATGAAAGTCTTCTCCTACATCATCTTCGGTTTCGCTGCGCTCGCGCAATGGGCCATACCATTGGCCCAAATCTGGACGCAGGAGCAGACGCTCGCCAAGGGCACTCTCATTAAACTCAATTGCGCCGCTCCTGATCCTTACGACCCCTTGCGGGGGCGCTTTCTCGCGGTGCGACCGACACAGTTTCAAGTGGCGCTGCATGGAGACATAAATCTGCCCATGGGCGCGTTCTTCTATGGCGCTCTCAGCACCGGTGCGGATGGTTTGGCCACGGTTACCAGTGTTTCACTGACGCCTCCAGGCAGTGGGGATTACATCCGCTTGAAGTCGACCTATTCGTATAATGACGGGCTGTCGTTCCAATGGCCGTTTAATAGATATTATCTCAATGAGAAGCTGGCTCCCGGGGCCGATAGGTGGTTCGCCGAAACCGCGCGCGGCGATAAACGGACGATCGCTGAAGTCCGCGTGCTTAATGGCCGGGCGGTGCTGGCGGGTCTCAGCCTGGATGGCAAACCCATCCATGAGCTGCTCAAGGAGCGCGTCAAGTGAAGGCGCCTGAAATGATTCTTGCCGAAGCGTCGGATGCGCTGGTTATCGAGGGGACTGATACGCAGCATTGAAGAACGCAAAAAGCCGGGCATAACTAGCGGACCCATGAATCAGCTTGTTTGCCGTATTACCGTTTTGTCGCTGAGTGTTTTTTTGCTCCCGGGCTGCGGAAAAAAGAAGGTGCCAGCTCCCGATGTCGCGCCCATTGCCGAGCGTGCTCCGGCTTTGAACGGCGAAAAAAAGCCCGGGCTGCGCTCGGATGAATCGCCAAAAGCCACTTTGGTCGCCGAGCCTGCGGATCCAGCGTTGGCGGGCGTGCCTGCGGATCTCTTGGCGGCCGATAAAGCTTATGAAGCTTGGTTCAAAAAGTATCAGCTCGATCTCAATGATCCCAGGATGCTGGATGCCGATCCCGATGGCGATGGGGCCACTAATCGCGAGGAGTTTATGGCCGATACCAATCCGTTGGATGCAAAGTCGCGTCCCGGCATCCATAAGGTGATGCGCCTTAAGGAATACAATGAGGTGCGGGTTCCGCTGATCCTGGAGTCTGTGGACGGGCGTACGGCCAAGATCAAGCATGTCGGTGAGGGTGAACAAAAGACGGATGCTGTGACGGTGGGCCAGAGTGTGGGCAATCTGAAGGTGTCGAAGATGCAGTCGCGGCATGTCACGGATAAGGGGGGGCAGCCTGTGGATCTGTCTCGGGTGGACTTGGAGGATGCTGTGACGAAGGAGAAGGTGGTGCTGGTTAAGGATATGCCGGCCCGGAGCGAGACGACTTCGGCGACGCTGGTTTCCGAGAGTGGGACGATGATGAAGGTGCATCAGGGGGAGGTCTTTGCGTGGCCGACTGAGGCGGCGCTGACTTATGAGGTGATCGATCTGCGGGTTGATCAGGTGGTGGTGCAGGAGGTGGCTAGCAAACGTATGTGGACGATTCCGCGTCGGTGATTTTAACATGGCGCGGAGGGGGCTGCGGGGACTGCGGGCTGCATGGACGCAGTGGGTGCAGTAGGTGTGGTGTGGTGGGTGTGGTGGGTGTGGTGGGTGTGGTGGGGGGGCGGCTTTTTTCAGTGCCTAGTCCCCGTCTGCGGCTCCGCGCCTCTGCGTTAAACTGATCGCCCCCCCCGCGGAAGGCTTCGCGTTTGGTGGGTTTGTGCGGGGGCGCTGATGCTTGCCCTCGACTTCGCGGCGTTCTGCGCTATCTAAGCCGCCCTATGTTTTGGACCGAAGACGTGGCCGCCAAGTGTGTCGGCCCGCAAATCATCAATGACTCAAAGACTCCATCCGGACGCGTCCACGTGGGCGCCATGCGCGGGGTGCTCATTCACGACGCTATTTTCCGCACCCTGAAGGAAAAGGGGATCGCTGCGCGTTACCTCTTTGGGGTGGATGATTACGACCCGCTCGATGAGATTCCCGCAGGGAAAGGCGCGCATTTCGAGCAGTATCTGGGGCAACCGCTTTGCAATGTGCCGCCGCCGGACGGGTCCACGGCGAGCGATATGGCGGAGCATTACATCCAGGAGTTTTTCGAGGTGTTCGAAGAGCTCGGGGTGAAGGTGGAGAAATATCGGATGCGCGATGTGTATCGCTCGGGCCAGTTCAATGAGATCATCGATACGATCCTCAAGGCGGCAGACAGCGTGCGTCGCGTGTATAAAGAGGTGAGTAACTCCGAGCGGGCGGAGACCTGGTTTCCGTTCCAGACTATTTGCGAGAAGTGCGGCAGGATCGGCACGACTGAGGTGTTCGCTTATGACGGCAAGGAAGTGAGTTACCGGTGCCGGCCCGACATGGTGAAGTGGGCGCGCGGCTGCGGGCATGAGGGCAAGGTTTCGCCTTTCGATGGACGCGGGAAGATGCCCTGGAAGTTGGAGTGGCTGGCGAAATGGGTGTCGTTTCCAGTGAGCATCGAGGGCGCCGGGAAGGATCATTCCACCAAGGGCGGCTCGCGCGATGTGTCGGCGGCTTGTCTGCGGGCCATTTTCCAAAAGGCCCCGCCGCTCAATGTGCCGTATGAGTTTTTTCTCGTGGGCGGCGCTAAGATGAGTTCGTCCAGGGGCGTCGGCGCCAGTGCGCGGGATATGGCTAATTTGCTGCCCCCCGAGGTGTTGCGGTTTCTGATGATCCGCACCAAGCCTAATTCGCCGGTGAATTTCGATGTGAACGAAGAGGGGATCATCAAGCTTTTTAACGAGTTCGACCGCTATCAGCTGCGGGCAACCACGGGGTTGGCCAATGCCGACGAGGCCTTTGTGTATCGGCTCGCCGAGCTCAGCCCTGAAGGCCCGTATTACACGGCTAATTTCCAATTGGTCACGGCCCTGGTGCAGATGCCGCATCTCGACGTGGTCGAGCAGATCGAAAAACGCAAGGGCTCCGCGCTCACGGCCCTGGAACGCCGGCATCTCGACGCCCGGATCGCTTCGGCCAAACTCTGGGTGGAGAATTACGCCAGTGAAGAGGAGAAAACCCGGTTGCAGGACACGTTGCCGGAGCGGGCCCAGGAATTGTCGCAAACCCAACGGGCGTTTCTGCATAAACTCGCCGAGGTGCTGCCTGAGACGGCTTGGGACGATGACGCTTTGCAGTCCAAGATCTTCGAGGTGGCTCGCATGACGCCCATCGATCAGCCGCTCGCTTTTAAAGCCGTGTATCGCGTGCTTCTGGATCGCGAAGCCGGGCCGAAGGCGGGCAATTTGATGGCTTTTCTGGACCCTGAATTTGTGGCGAAACGTTTCCGGGAACTGGCGCTGGACGTGGCTGGATTTTGGCGGGAATCGGCGGTGAACGA
>JAYTYG010000244.1:0-3312 GCA_043742585.1 Spartobacteria bacterium | reverse complement strand
TCCGAGCAGGGCGCCCGGATTGAGCTGCCGGCGGCAATTTCCCAGGGCCTGGTGGCGGCCCGCTGGACCGGCAATGGCCGGGAGACGATGCAACTCACTCTCCGCAATCTGAGCGACAAGCCGTTGTCGGTGGCCGTGGCATATGGGCTGGCGTTGGATTCGGGGAAAAACTCGGTGCTCCTCGCTCATCCCGCGCTCATCGAATTGGCGCCCCTGGGCAGTGCGGCGTGTGCACTCGATACGCTGGCGCTGCGATCCTCGAACAAGGTGGTCGAGACTCCCTACGAATTGAGCGATTACCAATCCGGCGCGCTCCAGGGCGTGCTGAGTTTTGCGCAGGAGCATCGAGAATTGTCTCAGCCCGTCTTGCAAACCATGGCGTTGGCGTTGACGGAAAACTTGCCGCTGAGCGCGGTCTCAAAGTTCACGCCTGTCACAGGTGAACTTCCCAGCAGGTTCAATACGGACGTTTTTCGCGTGGATTCGGCCGATATCATTGCCGCGCTCGGGGCCTTGCGCCAAATGGGCATTGAGGAGACGGCGATCGCCATGACGATTGATCCGCAGTTGAAGATTGAGGCGATGATCGATCCGCTGTCGAGGGCCGCCGCAATGAGTTATTACGGAATTGCGAGCGAGACCGAGTGGGAGTTTTGGAAGTCGGAGTTATTGGGCGGGGCGCCGGCCACGCGCCACTATGCGCTTTATGGGATCGCTAGGTTTTACCCGGACATTGCGCTGGACATGCTGCCGAAGTGGGCCCGGGAACCCAAGACCAGTGTGATTTACCGGTTGTCGGCGCTGCAAGCCCTCGCTGACACCCGGCGCCCCGAGGCGCTGCCAATTTTACTCCAGTTGAGCACTGAGCTCGGGCCTCAAACCGAGTTGGGTCGCGCGGCGCGTGGCGCGGCCCAGTATCTGGAGAAACGGCTGAGCGCAGGCAATGGGCGTTCCGATTCAATCTCGTTTCGCGCGGTCAAAGATTTTACAAAGTTTTAAATCAGGCGCCGATCGACCTCCTTTTTGGGCGCTCGCTCGCACTCCGGTCACTGGCCGGATCCGGTTTCTGCGGTTCGGCTTAAACTTCCATTTTACAGCGTGGGAGCTTTCCCCCATATTCCGCGCCCCATGTTGCCGATCGTTATCAAAATTCTGCTGGTGATTCATGTTTTTGTGTCACTGCTCATCATCCTGCTCACGCTCATGCAGCGTCCTAAAAATGAAGGCTTGGGCGCAGCGTTCGGAGGCGGCATGACCGATAACCTTTTCGGAGCGCAAACCACGAACGTGCTTCAGACGATCACCCGTTGGTTGGGCGGTATCTTCTTCGGTTTGACGCTCTTGCTTTCTTGCCTTTACGTAAGGTTGCCCAATGTGAAGAGCGCTTCGCAAAAGGAGCTGACTGAGAAGCCCGCTGTTGTGGTCCCCGCCGCGACCCCGGCCCCTGCGCTGCCAGCCGCCGCAACCGAGCCAGTGGTCGCGCCTACGCCGGAAGCCGCCCCTGCGCTGCCTGCGACTCCAGCAGCAACGCCGGCAGCAACTCCAGCAGCAACTCCAGCAGCAACTCCGGCAGCAACTCCGGCAGCAACTCCGGCTGAGCCAGCGCCCGCCCCGGTAGCGCCTGCCCCGCCGGCCAATCAGTAGAGCCCGCCTACGGGCTTGCTGCGGTGACGGTGCGTTAGCACGGGCAGCCCAGTGCGCCGGGCCATTGTCAGTTACGCGCGATTGTTCCCTGAACCCGCAGCGAGTCCGTGCAAAGTGAATTGGGCACTCAGTAGCGCCGTGGCTCGTGACTGAACTGGCGACAAAGCTCTTAGCGCGGAGGAATCCGCAGAGTTCATCACGAAGGCGACAGACACATTCTCCCACCCGCTCAGGGCGGTTACAGCTCACACTGCGTTCAAGCCCGCCGGGGGGGATTACGATGGTTTTGCTATCGGGCCGAACGGGCGAGTTCGTCGGCCCGGACCGCAGTTTCGAGCGAGCAAAAACCGTTTTGCTCGGAGACAAGCCGGCTGTGCTGCGGATCATTAATCGAGCGGATTTGATCGGCTAGAAGCGAGCGAACGACGTGCCCGTAGAGTTGCTGTTTCGCCATGCCGGTGTGGCCACGGATGCGGAAATGTCCGTCGGCGGAAAATGTCTTGTGGCGCGCGAGAATTTCGCGGTCGCGGCCTTCATAAAGCCCGATTTCCTCGACTTCGGCGTTGGGCACCAGTGCGGCCATGCTGTCGAGGTCGGCGCGGGTTGCCAGCAGCTCGATCTGGATGGACGTGGGCACCCATTCAAATAGTCGGATGGTGCCGCGCTCGCAGACGATGCGTATCTCCTGCGCCTCCATGCGACTGGATTGGTGAAAGCCATGATAAAAATGGGCAAGCACGCCATCCTGATAACGCAGACTGCATTGGACCTGATCGACGATGCCGCCGGAGTTCGGCCGCTCGGATTGTTGCGCGGCCACGACCTCGCCGTGACCGAACCACATTTCAAAGAGGTCGAAGAAATGCACCCCATGCTCGATGAAGATGCCGCCGCTGACCGACGGGTTCCAAAACCAGTGCGCGGGTGAGAGCGGGGTGTCGCCGGCGGAGTTCTCGAAGAAAGCGTGCAATGGTGCGCCGAGAAGTCCGGTTTTGAGGAGGCTTGCTACGGCCTGGTTGAGCGGGTCATAGCGCATGATGAGATTAACTGCCAGAAAGCGTTGAACGGCGTGTGCCGCATCGATCATACGACGCGCGTCGGACAGTGTGGTCGCCAATGGTTTTTCGCAAAGCACGTGCTTGCCAGCTGCCAGCGCGGCGAGGGCGATGTCGTGATGCGTCGCGGGGGGCGTTGCGATATGGATGATGTGGACGTCCTCGCGCGCGACGAGTGCGTGGATGTCCGCGCAGGTCGGGATTCCGAATTCTTCTCCGGTTGCTCGCGCCGCTTCCGGGATCGTATCGGCGACGGCGGCGGCGCGCAGGCCCGGCATGGTGGCGAATTCGCGCAGGCAAAAGCGTCCGAACGCGCCGCAACCGAGCAGACCGAGCCCGAGGTGCGCCTTTTGGGTGTTGCTGATGGTTGAGTCGTCCATAGCGTTGATGGTGTTGGGAAGTAGAGCGGGTTTCCAGAGGGTCGTCGCCCCACGCTTGATCGCGGAGCAGCGAAGCTATTAGCCGGGGGCGAGTCTGCGAGACCCCGGGAAACTTGAAAAATGGGATGCGCCGCTGAAAGGAGTCGCAGCAAACTGAATCCATGCAGCGCAGGCTTGATCTGGTCGGAGACTGGGGCGAGTTTTGCGGCTCGACTTTCTCCGGAATTGTTCAG
>JAYTYG010000243.1:0-6237 GCA_043742585.1 Spartobacteria bacterium | reverse complement strand
TGAGCATCAGCACAAGCTGGCAACCGCCTTTCCTAAAGGTCAAATTCGAAGACGACGGGATCGGTCTGGACGAGGGTTTCCGACTGCGTTGCTTGCAGGCGCCGCCAACCCAAGACGATGACACTGCGCTACCACACTTGGCTCGCGCTTGTCGCATTATACAGCAACAGCGGGGACAGGTGGAAATCCTCAACACCCCGGGCCGGGGCACGTCAGTGATTCTTTCCTTCACAGCCGAGGCGGCGCCGGCAGTCCCGCCACTTCCGAGAACCGCTCCTCTCCCTGAACAACGGCGCGCACCGCTGAAGATTCTGGTGGTCGACGATGAACCTTTGGTGCGCGAAGTGATTGGCGTCTATCTCAGTGAGGACAATCATCAGATCACCACTGCCTGCAATGGGCGGGAGGGTTTGGAGAAATATCGGAACGCCAGCTTCGACCTGGTGATGACAGATCGGGCGATGCCCGAAATGACCGGGACCCAGCTCGCCATGGAGATCAAGAAGATCAACCCGAATCAGCCGGTGATTTTATTGACTGGCTTCGGGGAGAGCTCAGGAGAAGAGCCCCCAGGCATCGATCTGGTGGTGAGCAAACCATTCACGATCAACACGTTACGCGGCGCCATCTCCAAAGCCTGGGAACGCCGCGCCGCCATGTCGCTCAAGGACTAGGCGCGCCGGGAGCGACCCTCTCCTGAACGACGCCCCCTCTCTTTTTACCGGAACCCAAACTCGGCGCCCAGCCCGAGGCAGTCCTGCAGCGGCTTGATCCCCCCCGTGCACGTCTCCTCGCCCAAATTGGCCGCTGCGGCGCACACGCCGATTTGCAGCGCTTCCTCGACCGATTTGGAATCATGCCAGGCGAGTAAAACGCCGGAAGTGAACGCGTCGCCAGCGCCGGCAGCACCTTTGATATAGCCCTGGGGCAGGCGCACGCTGCCATGCTCGTACCAGGAACCATCCCGCCCCAAAGCGCAGGCGCCTTCCGGGTAATGCACGACCACCCGTTCGCGCACCCCGGCGGCGATGAGCGCGCCCATGGCTTCGCGCAGACTGGCCCGGTCGAGCAGCTCGCCGGTGCGAATGGTGCGTCCGGTGACGCGGCCTGCCTCAAACTCGTTCATAATACAGACGTCGACGTATGGCAGCGCCGGGAGGACGATCTTTCCGAAGCGGTCACTGTCTTCGCTGACCACGTCAATCGAAGTCTTGAGTCCGGCCGCCTGCGCCTTCGCCAGCACCTCGGCCGCCACCGTGCCGTGCGTGGCACTGGCTTGATCGAGCCGATCCAAGAGCAGCAGGTAGCCAAGATGAAAAATCCGCGCCCCGGTCTTGGTAAAATCAAAATGCTCAACATCCAGCAAAGCATTCGCGCCGCGCGCGTGGAAGAAGGTGCGCCGGCCGGAGCCCTGAACCGTCATGACATCGGTGTAACTGGTGGAAGCGCTGGGCGTGGCCTGGAGTTGTTCCCGAGCAATGCCGAGTCGGTCGCAATGCGCGAAAATACTGAGGCCATCGGGATCATCGCCCACCAACCCCAAAGCCTCCAGAGGGAAGTCGGCGCCGAGCATGGCCAGATCCACCAGAATATTGTAAGGCGAGCCGCCCGTGCCCGAAAAACTTCCGAGGATGTTAGCCAGGGCATCCTGCGCGGGCCAAGTATCGATAACTTTAACGTGATCGACCATCCAATTGCCGCCTGCGAGAACGCCTTTTCTGAGTGTCATAAATTTGGGCGGCAAGAAAACTCTGAATTCGGGCGCTCGGACAAGCGCTTATGTCAGGAATTATGAAGGATGAATGCAGAAGGAGGAGAAGCCTCGGGCTTAACTGCTCCTGGGCTCTCCGCATCCTGCACAATCCGGGCGCCCTTGGAGCTGAGCCCGTAATGAATCGGAGATGCGCCCTGATTCCCAAGGGCTGGGACCGGAATATATTGCAGAATACAGAAGCGTTTTGGCGAAAAGAATGCTTGCCCGACGCTCAACCTTGGGGTGTGTTGCGATTGGTCTTTGGATTGTTTTCCGATATGAAGAAACTTTTTTTCCTCTCCCTGTTGACGCTGTCGGCAGGGGCGTTTGCCGAGCCTCCAGCAAAAATTGACGTCAGTCAGTTGCCGTCTCAGGCCAAAATGATCGACGAAGTCGTCGTCCCGATTCCGAGCGAAATTTTCGGCGTCTTGGATAAGCTCGGGAAACCCCGATGGGAAGATGTGTTGCGCGCGAGCAAAGGGGTGATCAAACCCAGCGGCGGCGCCGAACAAACCTCGTTGATACTCGGGACGGTCATCGCCGAGGGATTTATAGCCGTGGAAGCCGAGAACGCGGAAGAGGTCAAGCGCATCGGCAAAAGCGTTCTGAGTCTTTCAGAAGCGATCGGCGTGAAAAAAGCAGTGCAACGCCGCAGCCAGAGCATCATTGAATCCGCAGATGAGAAGGAGTGGAACCAGGTTCGCATGGAGCTTGATGGAGCGCTTTCGGACGTGAAAGAGGCCATGACTGAGCTCAAGAGTGAGGAGCTCTCGCAACTGGTGAGTTTGGGCGGTTGGCTGCGCGGCACCGAAGCCCTGACAGCAGTGGTGAAAAAGAATTTCACCAAGGATGGCGCCGAATTGCTCCGCCAACCAATTCTTCTGGAGTATTTTGACCGTCGCATTTCCACCATGGCCCCGAGGCGCCAGACCCCGCTCGTGCTCAAAGTGCGCCAGGGCTTGACTGAAATCCGGCCGTTGATGGGAGTCACCGAAGGGGGCGAAATTTCCGAAAAAACCAATGGCGAAATTGCAGCGATCGCCGAGCGCCTCATTAAGGCGATCAACTCCAAAACCAACTGAACGGCCCTGTCATTGTGACTAGATTTACCTCCCTGCTTCTCGTCCTGGCCTGCATGGTCTTCGGGGCAATCCCCGCCGGCGCCACCATCGATGACGCCCTGTCATTTGCGCTTGAGGCAGCCGATCCCTATGTGAAGGAAGGCTTCACCGTGCGCGAGGACTACTGGGGCGGCGACATGCCGGTCAAACAGACGAAGGCTATCGTCCATCAACTCTTTAAGGGAAACGAATACTGGTTCTGGATGGGCACCGACCAGAAGAACGCGAAAGTTTCCGTTCACGTCTATGATAGTGAAGGGAACCTAGCCGAGGTGGAACATTTCCAGAAGCCACACATGTCCGCAGCCCGGGTGATTCCGAAGAAGACCGGCACGTATTATTTGATGGTGGAGATTGAGAAATCGCCCGATGAGCGCACCACCTGGTCGCTTGCTTACGGGTTTCGTTAATGGAAGCAAACGGGCTGATTAGCCACCTGGATTGCCGCGTGGATTGCCGCGTGGAGTGCCGGCTCGAATCCGTTGCCTGCCGACGGGATCCACGCGCGGGCGAGACAGAGCCGCATCCTGACTCACCGCGCTCAATCCACTCGTGACCCGCTCCGCTTATGCTCGGTTTTTTTGAACGCCAACGGCTCGTTAAGAAAGGTCTCGCCTCCTCCAAGACGCGCAGGCGCAGGACCGAGAGTGAGCTTTTCCAAACCCTCGAATACGGGCTCGGCGCGAAGCTCACGATTTTCGCCGTCTTTATCTTCGCCCTCTGGGCTCTGATCTATTCCGATTCGCGCGGACAACCCGCTGAGCGCGGACTCATTGGAATCCTGATTTTCCTGACGGCCCTGGCTCAGCTTTGGGTCAATCACCCCAATACCTGGACTAAAAACTCCCGGATTCTGCTGGTGTTCGGCGTGATACTTTTGCATCTGGCGGCCATAAAGCTGCTCCTAGTGGGTGCCGACAATCAGATTCTCACCACGGGCACCGTCGGGCCCGGGCAATTTAGCGGCCTCGAAAAGCAACAGCTCTGGGGCCTGGCGATTCCTTTTGCACTGGCGCCCCTGACCTTGTCGGTATTGCTCGGGAAAAATCACGGCATCTACGCGGCTATTTTCGTCAGTCTTTGGGGCTCGATTATCTATCCCGCCATCGATGCCAAATTCCTCGTGATGAGCTTAATCACCGGATTCATCGCCGTCTTTGCCACCCTCGAAGTCCGGCGCCGCACACGCTTGGTTAAAGCCGGCTTTTATATCGGCTTAGCCACCTGGATTCTCGCCGTCATATTCGGGCTGGTCGGCCCGATTATCTGGGAATCTTTCGGCGCCACTCATTGGCAGTCGCTCGGCTGGCAAACTCTCGTGGCCGTCGGGTCCCCCATCGTTTTAGCGTTTATCGTCGGCGGCGGTTTGATCCCGATGTGCGAAACACTGGGGGGAATCACCACCGATATTTCCTGGCTGGAATTGGCGGACCTCAATCATCCCCTGCTCAAGCGCATGACCATCGAGGCCCCAGGCACTTACCATCACAGCTTAGTCGTCGCCAACCTCGCTGAAGCCGCAGCGGAGTCCATCGGCGCCAATGCCACGATGGCCCGGGTCTGCTCTTACTTTCACGATATCGGCAAGCTGGTGAAGCCCGAATACTTCACCGAAAACACCCGCCACGATCGCAATCCCCACGATGACCTGGCCCCGACGATGAGCGCTCTGGTCATCATCGCGCACGTCAAGGAAGGCGTGGATCTGGCGCTCAAGCATCGGCTGAATCAGGAGATCATGGATGTGATCCAGCAGCACCACGGAAATTCGCTTGTTTATTATTTTTATAAACGCGCGCTCCAGCAGCAGGACGACGCCAGGGCCGGCGGCAAGATCATGAACGTCCGCGAAGAGGATCTCCCCGAGGTCCGCGAGGAAAGCTTCCGATACAGCGGCCCGCGCCCTCAGCGCAAGGAATGCGGGATCATTAGTTTGGCGGACTGCATCGAGAGCGCCTCGCGGAGTTTGGATCGGGTGACGCCCCAGAAAATCGATCAACTCGTGAGCGACCTCATTGAGAAGCGACTTCTGGATGGTCAGCTTAAGGATTGCGACATCACGCTTCGGGAAATCGAAGTCATCGCTGAAAGCTTCAAAAACACGCTTCAAAGCATGATGCACAGCCGTGTGGCGTATCCGAGCGATAAGCTGGCGCGATTTGAAACGACTATGCCCGTGAATAGGCCCAGCGCCCCGACACCGCCCCCGCCCGTCAAGCACTGAGCGGACTCAATCAAATAGAGCGCCGCCCGGTGTCGCGCCGAGCCCGTATACAGGCACCGGCGAAAGGATGCCACGCTCGAAGTCCCAGCCGCAGAAGGGATCATCGCTTAAAAGCCAGGCGCCATCGAGATCCGCATAATCTGTTTTTTGGGCTAGTAACGCCCCGGCTGCGATGAGCGCGCTGCTTTCCAGCATGCAGCCGACCATGGTTTTGAGACCCAGCTCGCGGCCTCGGAGCCACATCCTGCGAGCCGGCGTGAGACCGCCGCACTTGACGAGCTTTATGTTAAATCCCTGATAACCCCCGCCGACACGCTCCACATCCGCCTCGGTCACGCAACTCTCATCCGCCATCCAGAACGGGCCACCCTGAAACGGGGGCAACTGTTTCTCCGCGCCGGGCGGCAACGGTTGTTCGATAAATTCCACTCGCAGGGCGGCGAGTTCAGCGGCTAAAGCCGGGAGCTGCGCACTGTCAGTCCAGGCCCCGTTGGCATCCACCGACAGCATCGCAGGGCTGTGCGCCCGCAAATATCGGATCGCGGCAAGATCGGCCGCCGCATCGGACTTGAGCTTGATCCGAGGAAAGCCGCAGAGTTCATCGACTTTCTCCACAAGCTCTTCGGGCGACGAGAGCCCGATCGTGGCGAAGGATGTGACGGGCGTCGGCGCCTGATTCCAAAGCAGTTCGGCCGCTGATCTCTGCTCGCGCTTGGCCAGCCAATCCCAGAGCGCGAGATCCACCGCGCATTGCGTCGCACGCGACGGCGAGACCAAAGGCCAAAGCGCCTCCCAAGCCCTTTCGATATCCGCCCCGGAACGAATCTTCAGCCCCCCGAGAAAGCTGGCCGCCGCCGCCAGCTTCGCGGTGACGAGCTCGGCCGTCTCGTTGTAGAAAGCGTTCGGAGCCGCCTCGCCGTAACCGACGCAACCCTCGGATTCAAGTCGCAGAAACACATTGCGCACAGCCAAGCGCCTGGCCCTGGCGATGCGGAAGACCTTTCTGGGATGCAGCTCTCGAATGACGCAGGCGACTTTCACGAACGTGGGAATGTAACCCGCCGCGCACTCAAATACAACCGCGCGCCGCCTGAAATAAACCGGCGGCGCGCACCCACCACTACTTGATGAAGCCCTGC